>JANWIY010000169.1 GCA_025449645.1 Chitinophagaceae bacterium
CTGGTAAAGCTGGTTGAGAATCCGGATGCCATGAACCAGGAAGAAGAAGATCCGGATGTGTATTATATATCGAGAACGGAAAGCCATCTTTACCTGGCAGACTGGATTTACGAGTTCATTAACCTGAGCATACCTTTTCAGAGGATGTGTGCAGAAGATGAGGTCGGGGGTTCAAATTGCAATCCGGAAGTCCTGGCCATGCTAAAGAAGCTGGATGCCGGTGCCGGCAACGCTGAAAATCCGCTCTGGAAGGCACTGGAAAAGTTCCGGACACACGAATAAATATTCAGGTTATTCATAAATTGACGAGATATGCCAAATCCCAAACGGAGACATTCGCAGCAAAGAAGTGCAAAAAGAAGAACGCATTACAAAGCATCCAAGGTTACCCTGAGCAAGGACAGTACTACAGGTGAACTGCATGTCCGCCACCGCGCACATGTAAGTGAAGGAAAGCTTTTTTATAAAGGAAAAGTAGTGGCGGAGAAATCACCTGTAAAGTAAGGATCCATCCAACTTTGTCATCCGGATAAACCGGTATGATATTTTAAGCGTACCTCATGTGGGGAATTCCCCCGGCTTCCTAATATATATCTAACCTGGATGAATATTGCATTTGATATGATGGGCGGAGACTTTGCACCAGAAGAAGTGGTGACAGGGATCCGCGATTACTTATCCAATCAACCTTCGCCTGCTTTTGTTTCACTTATTGGTGACGGTCAGGTTTTGGAGCCAATGGTTGCTCAGTATAACCTGCCTGCCAAAGCATATAAGATCATTCCTTCTACCCAGGTGATCGGGATGCATGAGCATCCCTTAAAGGCATTAAAAGAGAAGAAACACTCTTCAATTGCCATTGGCTTTCATTTGCTCGCGACCAGGAAAGTAGATGCTTTTATCAGTGCAGGCAACACCGGCGCCATGCTGGTCGGTTCCCTTTATACCATAAAACCGATTGAAGGCATTCAGAGGCCCACCATCGCCACCATTGTTCCCAGGGAAAACGGAAAAACGGGGTTGTTGCTGGATGTGGGTGCCAATGCTGATTGCAAGGCAGAACACCTCAACCAGTTTGCCATTCTTGGCTCGCTTTACGCACAACATATTCTCGGCATCGACAACCCCCGGGTCGGCCTGATCAATATCGGAGAAGAAGAAGGCAAGGGCAATCTGCTTGCACAGGCAACTTATCCCCTGCTCAAAGCCAATACCCAGATCAATTTTGTAGGAAATATCGAAGGCCGTGACATTTTTGTGGATTCCGCCGACGTGATGGTTTGTGAAGGATTCACCGGTAACATCATCTTAAAACTCGCTGAGTCCCTTCATGAAGTCATAGGCCGCCAGAAAATAAAGAATGAGTATTTCGACCGCTTCAATTTTGAAGATTACGGCGGAACGCCCGTTCTTGGCGTAAGCAAGCCGGTAATCATCGGCCATGGAATATCCCACGCAAAAGCCTATCTGAACATGCTATTGCTTGCGCAGAAGATGATTGAAACGCGGCTGCTGGAGAAGATGAGTGATAGCTTTAGAAATGTGTAAAGGAGGTAATGAGCTAATTTGAAAATGTGTAAATGTGTAAATTAAAGCTCTCCTATATGCGCATCCACACATAAAGTCTATCAACCATCAACTTTCAACCAAAAAAAGCTACCGGCTCATAAGCCGGATTCTGTTTCAATGACCATCATTTATCTGGCCCATTCATTACTGAATGGATCTTGCTGCCTACCCGTTTTGTTACGCTATGCAGCGATGTGAACGGACCGTTCACCGATGAGGCGGCACCCGAAGGAGAATTGAATTTCGTTGACGGTTGACAGTTGACCGATACTATGTGCGAATCCGCACCTGAAATCCGTCAACTGTCAACTGTCAACCAATTCACCTTCGGGTCCCACCCAATCAACAAAACCTACATGGCATTACAGCATACAAGGTTTACCCCCAATATTCATTACTGAATATCGCTGTAGGCTCTTACCCTACATTTTCACCCTTGCTTGTCCACCGAAGCTTCAGCGAGGGTGGACCCCCGAATCTCAGGCTTCGATGGACAAGCGGTTATTTTCTGTGGCACTTTCTGTATCATGATGCCTATGCAACGATGACCCCGGCGCTTAACCGGTATATTGCCCTTTGCTGTCCGGACTTTCCTCCCCGTTTCCGGAGCGATGGCCCGGCCGGTAGCTTCCGGCGAATTTAAAGAAATATCTCCGTAGCACCGTAACCGTATCGCGGATCGTATTGATTAATGAAGGAACGCACTTCCCGCCGGGTTTTCAGGATTTCATGGATCTCGTCCCTCAGTTTGCCGGAACCCACACCATGGATCACAATAAGGTTGTGCTGGTGATGGGCAATCGCAAGGTCAAGATATTTGTTGAAAGTATCAAGCTGTAAAGTGAGCATTTCAAAATTCGACAGATGACTCCAGGCGCCGGTGAGTTTTTCTATGTGAAGATCAACTTCATATTTCGCAGGCTCAAGATGCTGGCGGGAGGCTGATGCATCGTAGATTTTATATTCCTTTCCCTGCAAGGGTTGAAAATCCGGTTTATCTTCTTCCAGGGCCTTATCCGGATATACATCAAAAAGTTTGTAGGAAAAACTTGCATCTCCTTTTTTCCGCATTTCTTCGATACGCCGGAAAACCTGTTTCGCCTTTAATTTGAGCGAGCGTTCATAAAGGGGGGCCTTGGTTTTGTCGGACATGAGCAGGCTAAAGTCAAGTTCAAATAAAGGGCTGTCGTTCAAGGTTGCGAATGCGATATCATGAAGGTAGAAATCCTTTCCCGAAGGAATATCATTCTGCAGTTCGAAATCTGCTTTGCCCGAATAAAACAACCTGTATTGAAAATGGAGAGCCTGTATCGTATGATTGACCAGGTGAATCTTCAGGCTTTCCACTACTTCATCCCCAAACTCATCGGTATCGGATACGGGCAGAAAACTCAGCCAGACACCATCAAGCGGATTGCTTTTCCCTGCAGGTTTTTGTACGGGTAGCTGATCCACGAATTTTTTCTCTTTTTTTTGTGGAATATTATTCTTCTCCGTAAATCTCCTGAAATAAGGGAAGTCCAGCTGGTCGATATAGGCCGGGAATTTCACCCCCCGCACATCGACCATCACCATTTTATCATTGATCATCTCAACCACTTCCGCCTCTTCATTGGAATGCAATACGGTTACCTTATCGCCAATCTGAAACTTCATGAGCCAAAGGTACGAAAGCTGAATGGCGGACTGCAGATGCCGGATGGATCCTCAATGCTTTTGAAGCCTGAACTCGGTCCATAACTTCTCCAGTTCCGACCAGATGGCATGCGTGCGCGGTTGGGGAGAAAATTCGAAAAATAAAGCCGTATGATCTGTTTCCGGAAGTTTTCTTTCATGGATGACGGTATTTAAAACCATCGGAGTTTGGGTCATATAGTCGAGCATACTAATGGTGCCACTAAAAGTCTCCGTATCTCCATCTGATGTTTTTATTTTATTAATTGCGGTTACGGTGGGTACCAGTTTGTCGGCCGGTATTTTCCTGACCGGAATATTTCTGCTTACCAGGCCGCCGAAATAAGCTTTCAGGTTTTCCTGCAGGGTTTCTGCATTGATGACCGGTTTTTGCTCCAGCCACAGCAGATAAGCATAGGCCCAGTACTCATCACTTTTCACATCGCCCCATCCCGGGGTAAACCGGACGTCCTGAATTCCTTTGTAAGGCAGCTCACGGGCAAAATCCGGGGGAAGGCGGAATTGTTCCAAGTCCCAACCCTGCGGGATCGATAAATAGTACGCCGGGGCATAGGTTCTTGGGTCGAACACCCCGAGTTTTTGTTTGAGCCATTGTATACAATCGGTCTCATCCAAAATCGACCAGGAATGTGGATTCCTGAGCCCGTTGCTTCGCATGCCGGGGAGCTTTGATGCTATAAACTCAGCTTCCTTATTTCCGGAGAGTAACAGACGGCTGATCAATTCAGAACCATCCGGAATATAAGTATCATAATAACTGTTTCTCCGGTTCTTAAGCTCCCAGTCAATGTCAGTATCATAGTAGAGACGTACCGGAATGGTCTTAAGATATTGTTCATTTCCCGGATGCTGCGCATCTTTATAAAATGGAGATACCCGGATGTATTTGTCCATGTTGGAAGAAAGAGCGCCCAACTGCCTGGTCAGTGCATTGGATATATACTTTCCATCCCCGACAGCCCCGGGGAAATAATTCTTCTTTATCTCCCTTTCGCACCAATGCATTAATTCCACCAGGTCGACAGGACAATCAATCGCATATACTGCTTTGGGATGAACAGAAAATTCCTCCGGGTGCTCATAACAGAGTTCCGTATACCGCAATACAATATTTCCCGCATACATATAACCACCCAACGCAAATTTTGAAGTATCCACGGAATACCGCTTCACCACATGATTCAGGATTTTACTGATCCGGGCAACAATGGCGTCATCGGCAAACAATGAAGTGTCCAGGGAAGCGATGATGGTGAGGATATCATTGGCATAAGCAACGTTCGGCAAACGTGTTTCCGGTAAAACGTCTTCCGGGTTATTGAAACTCAAAAACAAAACCTGAACACCCTGTATGTTCCCCGACCGCGGAGTGAGCGCGAGGTAATAATTATTCGCACTGTCTTTTTGGTCGTAAATCAATCTCTCCAAATTCTGGCAGAACAGGTCCAGGGGAAGAGTTAAAAGCACAATAAAAATGAAGTTGAAAAAAAACTTTTTCACATTTAGAAATTTTAGAAAGCCCGTTTATTCAGTTCGCAAGCTATCAACCGGGTTCGCAATCGCCGCCTTAATGGATTGAAAGCTGATGGTAATTAACGCAATCAATATTGCCGTTACCCCCGCCTCAAAAAATATCCACCAGCTTACAGAAATTCTATAATCATAGTTTTGCAACCATTGATACGTAACCCACCATGCAACCGGCGATGCGATGACCATTGAAATTACAACAAGCTTTACAAAATCGCTTGATAATAATAAAGTAATGTTAGTAATAGAGGCGCCTAATACTTTTCGAACACCTATCTCTTTTATTCTGTTTGCTGCCATATAGGTGGCAAGACCAAACAAGCCAAGACAGGATATCAAAATGGTAAGCGACGCAAAAAGTGAAGCGAGTGTTCCCGTCAACTTTTCATCACTAAATTTTTGCGCATACTCTTCGTCTGAAAAATGAAACTCAAATGGGTAAGCAGGATTATATTCCTTGAAAATTTTTTCTGCCTCTGCCATATCCTGCGCAGTAGTTCCAGCGGCATTAAACCTAATGTAAATAACGCTTCCCCCGTATCTCGGTCCTTTAATCATAAAAGGCTTTATAGACTGGTAAGGAGATTCAAGAATAAAATCTTTTATTACACCTATAACATGCCAGTTAATAGGATCATCAAAGATGATTTGCCCTATCGGGTTTTTAAAGCCCATGGCCTTTACAGCAGATTCGCTGATTAAACAGGCTGTTGAGTCGGAAGGAAAACTTTTAACGTCAATATCCCTGCCTTCAACCAGGCGCATTCCCGCCGTCTTTACGAGATCACCATCTTCAGTGTAACGGTTAATTTGTATTTTATAATCAGGAGCTTTCCCCTGCCAGTTCATGCTCATGCCTGAACTCCAGTTTTGAGTCAGGGGCGCCTGTGTTTTACTTATTGAAGTGGCGATACCTGAACTTAATAAGGCATTTTTTATCAACCCGTAATTCTTATAAATATCACCCATAATAAATACATAACCCAGGTCTTTTTTATTATACCCTGTTTCTCTTTGTTGTGCATATTTAATTTGTTGTTCAATAACCATGGTACAGATAATCAGGACAATTGCACAAGTGAATTGCAACACTACAAGCACTTTACGTGGAGTAACCGATGTATTTATTCTTTTAAACGTTCCTTTTAAAACAACAATGGGCTTAAATGCAGATAGGAAAAATGCAGGATAGCTTCCTGCCAGAATACCGGTAAACAGAATAAATCCTATTGCGGTAATCCAGGAATAAATGCTGGTATAATTAATAAATAAATGTTTTTGCACAAGCTGGTTGAATGCAGGCAAACAGAGCTGGACAATTATTATGGCAAGCACGCCCGAAATAAATGCTACAGCAATGGACTCCACGAGGAATTGATTTATCAAAAACTGTCTGCCTGCCCCGACCACCTTGCGAATGCCAACTTCCTTTGCTCTCTTTTCACTTCTCGCAGTAGAAAGATTCATAAAATTGATGCAGGCAATCAACAGAATTAATGCGGCAATAAGGCTGAATATTCTTACGCGTTCTATAAGTCCGCCAACAGGTTTTCCATTTTTAAAATCAGAATATAATCTGAGCCTGCTGACGGGATATAGGAACTCAGTTGTTTTAGCCCTTTTACCGGAACGCTGCACAATAACATTTTTAATTTTAGCATTTGCCGCAAGAAGGGATGTATTGGGTTTTAGAGTTACAAAACTGCGGATAGAAACGTCTGTCCAGTCACTATCAATATATCCTTTCATACTCTTATGTTCATAAGACATCAGGTAATCAAAATTGAACTGGGTATTGTAAGGAAGGTCCTTTAAGATACCTGTAACCTTATAATTTTCATCATTCTCAACTTTTATTAGTTTTCCAATGGCGTCCCCATTCCCAAAAATATTTTTTTTAAGTTTTTCTGTTAACACAATTGAATAGGGATCCTTTAAAACAGTATTTTCATCTCCCTGCAAAAGCGGGTAACTAAACATCGTCAGGAAATCCGGGTCAACAAGATTTCCATTTGCCTTTAAATTCTTGTTATTTGCAGCAAGAAGATAATCCTCGCCCCAACTAATGCGTGATACTTTGTCTATTTCAGGCACGTCATTTTTTAAGACCGGGGCCATAATTTCAGGAGTGCTTGTTCCGCTTTGTATTCCTCCGTTATACACATCGTTTCCCCATACCTCATACAGCCTATCAATGTTTTTATGGAAACGATCATAACTCACCTCGTTTTGTATCCATAAAAAAATAACAATAGCGCTTGCCATTCCAATGGCCAATCCGCTGATGTTGATAATGGAGAATCCTTTACTGCGAAGGATATTGCGCCAAGCCGTTTTGAAATAGTTTTTAAACATACTTTTATTTTTCCGTTGATAGTTGATGGTTGATCGTTGATGGATCCCAGGTGCGGACCCAAAACTGAAGTCCATCAACCATCAACGATCAACCATCAACCCTTTCCTCATTCCGCCCTCAGGCTCTCCACCGGATTCGCCACTGCAGCTTTGATTGCCTGGAAACTAACTGTGAGTAAGGCTATCAAAATAACAACAGCTCCTGCAACCAGAAATATCCACCAGCTTATGGAAATTCTGTAATCGTAGTTTTGTAACCATTGATACATCACCCACCATGCAACCGGCGATGCAACGACGAACGATAATGCAATCAACTTAAAAAATTCTTTTGATAGCAATGTTGCAATGCCAGAAACACTTGCGCCCAATACTTTTCTTATGCCAATTTCTTTGGTTCTTCTTTCGGCAGTATAAACTGCCAGTCCAAACAAACCAAGGCAGGAAATAATAATGGCTAATGCCGAGAAAAC
>JANWIY010000170.1 GCA_025449645.1 Chitinophagaceae bacterium
CTTTTTTACTTCGGACCTGGCAGGAAAATTTGCTGTAGTCATTGAGGGAATTTCTCCGGATGGTATACCCGGCGTTTCCGTGTCTACTTTTGAAGTTAGGGGATCAAAATAACCTGAACACCTACTTTCCGATAAACTGAATGACCATCGCGCTGTCGTTATTCCTGGCGAGAACAAAGGATTCTTTCCCCGCAATATTGATTTCCCGGATATGCCTCGTCTGACCCTTTATTGTCAGTCCGTTGAGGTTTTCAGCCGTGAATTTGCCATTTCCCTGATTCAGCAGAAGCGTTCCAAAATCAGCATCATACCTGCCCATCTGAATATTATTCTCATAGTAATTTCCAACGAGAAGGATATCCGGCAGACTGTCCCGGTTTGCGTTTACGATCACTGCATCGCGGTAGGATGTCAACTGGGCCTCCCAGGGCATTGGAATAACATCAAATTTCAAATTCCCCCGGTTAAGCAATATCGCATTTGAAAAATAATTTGCGGTGAGGATATCGGCTTCTTTCAATTCATTTCTTGGGAAAATGGCGGTGAAGGGGGCTTTGGCAAAGTCTTCTGCATAGAGGAATTTTTTCTTCAGGGCAGGCATCTGTTTTTCCAATTCTTCCTTGTTTGCGAATGGTAATTCACGCCCGTTCAGGTAATATGATAATACCTGGTCCTTTTTCCCATTCTTATCAAAATCATAATAGTACATTCTTACAGGTTCCTTATCCGATGCTTTTAAACGGCTGTTCAGGCCGAGGTTCCCTGCTATCAGGTCAATCTGGCCATCATGATTCAGGTCCACCGGTAAAATAAAATTCCACCAGCCTTTTTTGTCGGTCAGTTCCTTTTTTTCAAACACCCCGTTATGATTGATGAAAGCAACAATTCCTCCCCATTCCAGGGAAAGAATCAAATCCTGCTTCCCGTCCCGGTCTAAATCAAACCACAAAGCGTCAGTGACAAAACCAATATGGGAAAGACCCGGAGCGTATTTTTCTGTAACATCCTTAAACCTGCCTTTTCCATCGTTCTCCAGCAGGTAAGATCTGGGGATCTGACCGTAATTATATGGAACCGATCGCCCGCCAATAAATAAATCCGGAGACCCATCACCGTTTATATCAGTGGCAACCACGGAGGATGCGTTAATAAAAAGACTGTCGAATGAATTTAACTGACGTTTGAAAATCCCCTTCCCGTCATTGAGATAGACCCTCGGCGTGAGGTGTTGGTCGGGGCCAAAAAATTCGTTACCTCCATTTGCAAGAATAAGGTCAGGGAAACCATCTTGGTTTACATCCGCCACACAGGAGGCAACATCTTCGTAAGTACTGTCATTTTCAAGATCCGGTTGAACAGACCTGATGAATTTGCCGGATTTTTGCTGAAGGAACACCGCACTTTTTCCATCTCTTGAGGATCCTATAAATACATCCTCCAGTCCATCCTTATTGAGATCAGCGACCAAAAGGGAAGGCCCTTCGGTGGACAGCATATGTGGTATTAACGGTTCGCGTTCAAATTCATGGAACGGGTTTTCCTTGTGCTTATATAGAATATTTGTCGCCCGGGTAATATCTTTAACCGGTCTGGTTGGATTTTTCCAATAATCCCTGATTATTGAATAATCAAATTCAGGCAGACCTTTTTTGTAACTGAAAGTGATCAGGGAATCAACCGGCTCGAGTTTAATCTGCTGAAATGTATTATCGGGCCAAATTAAGAACGCTGAATCAATTCTTGAATTATCCAATCCGATATGAACCGGTGTTTCCATGCTCGATAAGAATCCATGAACTGGGTATTTTTCGTAGGTCCGGATCCCGCCATTGGCAAATAGAACGATCTTCGATCCGAGCGCATTGATGTTTTTTGAAGGACCCTTCAGTTTGATCTCAACAAAAGTTTGTTCTTTTTTATCATTGCTCTTGTTCTCGTATAATAATGCCGGGTCATCAATATTATTCACGACCACATCCAGGTCCCCGTCATTGTCGAAATCGGCATACACTGCTCCATTGGAATAGGTGTTTTTATCATTCCCGATATGATCTGCCATGTCAGCAAACTGCAGGTCCTGTCCATTCCTGAAAAATTTATTTGGAATCTTTATTTGCGGGAACCGGTCAATCAGTTTAATATCTTTCTGATCGAGTCCTGTTGACCGCATCTTTTCCTGAATGTCAACATTCGAGATAAAATTAATATAGTCGATATCATTAAGCCTCTTAGGAATTCCATTTGAGATGAAAAGGTCCTTCTTCCCATCATTATCAAAATCAAAGAACAACGGCGACCATGACCAATCAGATGCGTAAACGCCCGAATAAAGTCCTATTTCGCTGAACATACCGTTGCGCCGGTTTAACTGCAGATTATTCCGCGTATACTGATAATTGTAACCGTAACCGATTTTAAGATTAAACGTTTCATAGTCATCTTCCCCTTCCGATCGTTTGAGGATATAAGGATCAGATGGCAGCATGTCCATGGAAATGATTTCAGGAAAGCCATCATTATTCAGATCGGCCACATCAACACCCATGGTAAACTGACTGGTGTGCATCATGTGGTCATTCAATTCTTCTTTAAAAGTTCCGTTGTGCTGATTGATATACAGGTAATCATTTTCATGAAAATCATTGCCAACATACAAGTCTGGATATCCATCGAGGTCAATATCAGAAACGCTTATACCCAACCCATACCCGATGACGGAGCTGTGAATACCGGCTTCTTTGGTAACATCCGTAAACTTATTATTGCCATCATTCCTGTAGAGGCGGTCGCCTGAAAGCGGATTAAACGAAGCCAGTTTTTCTTTGCGCGGGCCGAATGTTCCATTCTGATGAATGGAATGATTGAGCAGGTACATGTCCAAATCCCCATCCATATCATAATCAAAAAACACAGCCTGCGTGCTGAATCCGGAGAAGTCAAGACCATACTCCTTTGCCTCATCTTTGTAATAAGGAACCCCATTTGAATCTATTCCCTGGCAAATGAGTAAGAGATTATGACTGTGAAGGGTTTCATGATTCCCAACCCGGCAAATATATATATCCAGCAGTCCGTCATTGTTTATATCCACAACCGACACACCTGTTGACCAGCCGCCATCATCCGGAATCTTTGCCTCTGTCGTTACGTCTCTGAAATGAAGACCTCCTTCATTAAGGTAGAGTCTGTCAGGCACCTGGTTGCCGGCAAAAAAAAGATCGATCTTTCCATCGTTATTGAAATCGCCTGCACCAACACCTCCACCATTATAGAAATACATGTATTTGAAAACATTGAACTCCTGTGTCGGCGTCAGGTTATTTGCAAAATTCAACCCGGTTCTTGTACTCTCAAGTGTTTCAAACAAAACCGATTGTTTCACAGATGGAGAATGGCAACCGGACAGGAGAAGAGTCCAGCTCCCAACCACCATACCTAAAATATGTCCCTTCACGGTGTGACGCATAATAAGTTTATTAACGCGATGTTTTCCGTTTCCTTCTGATCTGATACAAAACCGGATATTCATCATTTACAAGAAACAGGAAGCTTGTTCTTCCTGACCCATTGATCTTTGCAATGTCTCTTGTCTGGCCCGGCACTTCGACGCCGGACTGGTTCTTGTCCAACCATTTCAGATTTCCTTTTCCATCATTGATTAATACGTCCCCGAAACTTGCATCCAGTCTCCCGAACTGAGGAAGGAATCCGAATTCATTTCCACCCAAAACCAAATCCGGGATACCATCCTGATTTACATCAGCGCATTGGATTGCATTTACGGAAGAAAATTGTACCATCGGTGGCAATTTCCGAATAGTAAACCTGCCATTGCCTTCATTGAAAGCAATGATGGAAGGGCAATAATTAAATTTCTTTACTATGGAAGAATCCAGCATGGCTTTCGGAAATAAATCCTGGATCGTTTTATTTGCATACTGCGCGTGTTTTAAATTCTGTTTTTTCAGGGTCGGGATTTGCAGTTCCATATCGTGCTTCAGGAAAACCGGCATGTCTTTTCCATCGATTGTCCTGGTAAGTATATTGTCTATGTTTCCATTCCGGTCATAATCATTTACCCAGAGTTTTACCGGGTGGGTAGAATCGGGGCGCAGGTAAAAATTCTCTCCTATATTTCCCAGAATCAAATCCATTTTGCCATCCCCATTCAGATCTGCTACCGCAACCTGCTCCCACCAGCCGAAGAGGTTACCCAAGTTTGTTTTTATTTCTTCAAAATGGTCTTTTTTAAATGAAAAAATTCTTGGGGCCATCCATTCACCTGCGATGATCAGATCCTTTTCTCCGTCTCCGTCAATATCGGCCCAACAGGCCCCCGTTACCATTCCGATATGGGCGATATCCGGATTTTTCGAAGGGGCGATATCCGTAAAATGACCCTTTCCATCATTCACGTATAAAAAGCTGGAAGGAGGCGTTCCATATTGCCTGGGCACGCTTCTGCCTCCGACAAACAGATCAGGAAATCCATCGTGGTTAAAATCGCAGGCTACGGCAACGGCGGTATTTACGCCGTTTAGATTAGTTGGGAATGCAGTTGGGTCTATAGTGAAATTCCCGTGTCCGTCATTCTTGAAAAGGCGGTTTTGCATTTGCCTGCTGAAAGGGCGGTTATTATTTCCACCAGGACCGACAAAAAGATCGAGATCGCCATCGTGATCGGCGTCGAAAAATAAAACGGCCTCATCTTCAAAGTCATTGAACTGCGCAAAGGCTGGCTCATCTTTTTTTACAAACTTGCCATCAGCAGTTTGCAGGTATAATTGCCCCGGGTGACCTGCTGTGCCTCCGATGTAAACGTCTTCGAGCCCGTCGCCGTTTACATCTCCCACGGCAGCTTTCGGACCTTCCCTGGAAAGCATTTTCGGAACGTTGTGCTCGTAATAAAAATCAATATTATTATCCTCAACATGCTTTTCAAAATTGTTTTTTACCAATTTGAACAAAGTTTCATCAGCGATCTTTTTTGGAGCGGAAGGTTGCTCAATTTTTGCATCTGCTTCCTGAACAGTATAAACCTTATTTATTGCCGGGTGGTCAAACCTGGTGGTTGTGCGGTTCGGCCAGGTAATGATCATCGAGTCAATATCATTTAATTTTCCCAGGCCGACAATCTGTTTGTAATCCACGGAAGACTGAAACCCCCTGCTTGGCACTACCTCACGGTAAAATACCTGGGGGCCCTTATAGACTTTTATTTTACTTCCAATAGCGAAAGTGTTTTTGCCGGTGCCTTTCAGGAAGACCCCGATATAATTATTTTTATTTATTTCCCTCGAGTTGTTTTTATAGATAAATGCAGGTCCGTTTTCGTTATTAATAACAAGGTCAAGGTCACCGTCATTATCAAGGTCTCCATAAGCGGCTCCGTTTGCAAAAGACGCCTGGGTAAATCCCCAGGATTTTCCCATATCATCAAAGTGAAGGTTATGGTCGTTCCTGAATGCTTTATGAAGCATCGGATGAACCGGCACATTCTTCAGAATTTCCTGCGATTCTTTTTTCTTTCCGCTGAGAACCATTTTCTGGAGAACATCATTGGCGAAAAAGTCCATGAAGTCGAGGTTGGTAACATCTTTATTTACCCCGTTACAAATATAGATATCGTTATAGCCGTCATTGTCCATATCAAAAAGCAGGGCACCCCAACTCCAATCACTTGCTGAGACGCCGGCATAATCGGCGATATCGAGAAATTTTCCGGTTTTATTATTCAGCTGTAGGCAATTCTTTACATATTGGTGATAGAATCCTGCTTTTACCTTTGCATTATACAAATCGATATTGTCGAAAGCGCCCAGAGTTTTCAGTCGGTAATCATCTTCCGGAAGCATATCCGTAGTGAAGATCTCCGGGTAGCCGTCATTATTTATATCTGCAAGATCGGCGCCCATGGAGGAAAAGCTGGTATGTCCGAACCAGTCTTCCAACTCATCTTTAAAAGTCCCATCCTTTTGGTTGATGTATAAATAATCCCGTTCGTAAGAATCATTGGAAACGAAAACATCGGGCCAGCCGTCCCCGTTTATATCCCCTACGGATACACCCAGCCCGAAGCTGATCAGGCTTCCATGGATGCCGGCCTGTTTTGTTACTTCCGTAAAATGGCCGTTATCATTCCTGTATAAATGATCGCCTCCGCCCTTTAGAAAAGGTTCTACGGGCCAGTCCTTGTCAGGCAGATCGCGACGGTTGGAATTGTTGAGTGTATTGACCGGGATAGGACTGTTATCGATCATGAAACAATCCAGGTCACCATCGTTATCATAATCGAAGAAGGATACCTGGGTGGTATAAGCCGAAATATCCAAACCATACTGGGCTGCGGATTCCGTGAAGGTGAGGTCATGGTTATTGATATATAATTTATTTTTCCTGTGGCCGGTTCCCATATGACCGGAATTGCAGACATAAATATCGAGCCAGCCATCATTATTGATATCAACAAAAACCACCCCGGTGCTCCACATACTGTCCTGCTGAATCCCGGATTTTGCGGTTATATCTTCGAACTTAAAATTTCCCTTATTCAGGTAGATTTTATTCTCTCCCATATTGGAAGTGAAAAAGATGTCAGCCAGGCCATCATTATTCAAATCCCCGATAGCTACGCCGCCGCCATTATAAAAGTTTCTGAACAGAAAGCTGTTTTCCACCTTGTCATCCGTCACTTTGTTATTGAAATCAACACCTGTATGATCCATCAGTTCAAACAGTGTTTTTTCAGCTTTTTTTTTGCATGAAACGAGAAAAATAATGCAGGCAAGTGGTAAGATTCGAAGAAAACCCTTCATGCTTCTAAATTAAAACCAAGATAGGATTCTATGGCTTAAAAAACTAAAGGCCATTTTGCAATGGCCTTTAGATAAACAAATATTATAAAATAAATAACTAAAGAAACTTAGTATCCAGGGTTTTGCTTCAGATTCGGATTGGCAGCTAACGCCTGATTAGGCACAGGAAACAGCAGATATTGGGGAGCATCTGAAGGTTTGTATTGCCAGAGAACCTGGAATACGCCGAAACGGATCAGGTCAGTCCTTCTTACGCTTTCCCAATATAATTCCCTGCCTCTTTCAGCCAATAGAGTATTTAAATCAGTGGGATTGTCAACACTGCCGGAATTTACTAATGTCATGGAAGCAAGCGGAGCTGCTCCCCTTGCAGTCCTCAGTTGATTCACCAGGGTCAACGCGCCTGCCGGATCAGGAGTCGCTTCCCTAAGCTTTGCTTCGGCAACCATTAGAACCACATCGGGATAACGGAAGATCACGAGCCAGTTACCAGGATTGGACGAATAAAAAGCGCCGCCATGGTCCGTGAAGTCCGGGGGGTATTTATCAACTCGAATACCAGTTACCTCAAGATTACTTCCAGTTTCAATCATGTTTGCAGCGATAACCGGATCAAAACTCAAAGGATTTCCCTTTCTGTCTTTAAGTGCAACCCCTAATTGATCGAATTGCTGACCTGCCATGAATCCCGGACGGATACCGGAATATGGTGTAACGGCGGGATAATACCTTCCTCCGAGGCGCGGATCCCAAATGGAATCCTTTGTTGTATAGGTTACCGGCCCTCCTGCAATATTAAAAGTCTGGTAGAAATCACTAATGGTTGAAAAACCGTTCCAGCCCGCGTTTGGTGCCTGTGCATCAAATTCGTTATAGTGATTGCCCATCATCCAGCGGGCGTCAGCACCGCTGTTATTTACTGAGACACCGGAAGAATTCGGATAAGCGAAGATTAATTCCTTTGAATTGGAATTGGTCGCGCTAAAGTTATCAAAAAAATTAGCTGAATACGAATAGGCGCCACTGGTCATAATGTCATTCCCCAGATTAATAACCTGTTGCATATCCGCATCGTCAAAGGTGGGAGCTGCACGATTTTTAAATGCACCGCGATTCAAATATAATTTCATCAGCAGGGTCTTCGCAGCATTCAGGTTTGCCTGACTCGCCAAAGTAGTTGTCGGCATATCTGGTAAAATAGTGGTCAGTTCATTGATTATAAATTGCGTCGCACTATCACCTGTAAGCACGTTTGGAGCATTCAGCAAGTTATCGCCCGGATTCCTGAAAGGATATTGTCCATAAAGATCCAGCAAATAATACAATGACAATGCTCTGAGGAATCTGGCTTCTGCTGCCTGTCCTTTGGAAGGACCAAAGCCCAATACATTGGTGGCGTCAAAATTGAGTTTGTTCAGGTTGTTAAATACCTGAAGGATCTGACCATGGTCTGCATTCCATGTATGGTTGTGGAGCACTCTCCAGACTCCGTTATCATCCCAGTCGCCACCGCGTGTAGGAACAAGGGATTCATCTGTTGTATTTTCCTCCAGGGAAAAGATCTCATCCTGACCGGTGAAAGGAGTACCCAGATCGACATAAGCGGCTGACAATAGTAAGCCCGTTCCCGCAGCGCCGAGGCCTGCAGTGGTCTGGGCTGCCGTGAACGTATTGTTTAATGATTCATGAAGCTTGGTACAACCCGCAATCCAAATACCAGCAACAAGCAATAGGGCTGATATTTTATATTTAGACGTTCTCATACGTAACAATTTTTATATTAATTAGAGACTAAAATTTAACCCTACAGTAAATGCCCGAGCAGTCGGATATGGAATATATTCAATTGATCTTGAAGGATAACCCGCATTGCTCTTATCAATGTTCACTTCAGGATCAAATCCTGAGAACTTGGTGAGCCCAAAAAGATTCGTTCCGGAAACAAACACATTTACATTTTTGAAGTAAGTACCAAGGTTTCCAAGTGCATAACTTAATGAAGCATTTCTCAACTTGAAATAATTGCCATTTTCGAGGAATCTTGCAGATGCTCCAACACCGCTTCCCACAAGTTCTGCAGAATTGTATGCTTTGGCATCGATATTTCTACCACCGACAATGCCGGAAATATTAGTAACTGAAGTTGCAGTATTATTATAAATCACAAACCCTCCGGAACCGCCGCCGTTTATTACCAACGCTAATTTCTTATACTTAAGTGTTGTGGACCCTCCGAATAATAATGTCGGGTTAGGATTCCCGGCGAATGCCGGGTTGGCTCCGATGACCTGATTGCCATTCTTATCAAAACCACCGAATGATTTCAGCCAAAACTCATCAACGGGTTCGTTGTTCGTAATGATCTGACCAAGAGTTCCTGATACACCCTGGCCATTGATCTGACCGGTAAGAATGCTGAGTACCGTTTTTGAACCGGGTGAATAGAATTTCCGGATGATATTTTTATTGTAGGCAATATTGAAACTCAGATCCCAGCTGAAATCCCTGTTCCGGACTATATCGGCACCAACTGAAAATTCCACTCCGCTATTGATCAGGTTTCCAGGAAGATTGATCCAGTAAGTGGAAGCAGGTGCCGGTTGAATAGCAGTGCTCTGAAACAGGATGTTTGTCGTGTTCTTGTTATAGTAATCAATAGTTCCAAAAACTCTGTTGTTCAGGAAGGCAAAATCTAAACCGAAATCATATTGTGAAGTCTGTTCCCATTTCAGGTCAGGATTTGCAACATTTGACTGGCCTGCATTATTGAATGAATTAAAGGTGAATTGTTCCTGAGATGAACCTGCAGGAAATTCTGAACTACCGGTAATTCCCCAAGTTGCGCGAAGATCAAGATTAGAAAATGTTCTGCTGTCTTTCAGGAAATCTTCGTTGGAAATAACCCATCTTAAGCCTGCAGAAGGAAATACACCATATCGGTTATTTGCCCCGAACTTACTTGATCCATCATCCCGGATAGTAGCAGTGAGGTAATATTTTTCTTTATAGTTCAGGTTGACCCTTCCAAAATAGGATTGCAACTCGGTAGTCAGGTCAACAAATACACCGGGCAGGAATTGTGTTTTTCCATCCTGCAGGATGCTGGTATAAGGAATATTAACCAGCGTATTTTGTGTGAGATTTGTATTGAAGCCAAGTGCAGAATAACTGGAATTTGAGTAGTTTGATTTCCAGTACTCAAAACCGGCCAATGCTTCAAAATTCAGGTCCGTTCCAAACGTAGTCTTGTAATCCAGGGTATGCTGGAAAACCTGCGACGTAAGGCTGGCGTAAGAATTAATTCCAACCCCTGCACCTGAAACAGGAGAAAGTCCGGGCATGAATCCATCAACATTCGTTGCACGGTTACCGTCACTCTGGTTAATGGAATATAAAAACTTATATTCTAAATTATCCAGGATCTTATATGCGGCGGAGATATTTCCCAGATAAGTATTGACATTGTCAATATCATTATAACCCGTAATCAGAGCCAGGGGATTGCCTGAACCGTTGGTAGGATAGATGTATTGGCCGTTAGCATCTGTGAAAGCCTGTGTGGGATTCCATTGCAAGGCCGCGCTGATGAGGTTACCCTGTGAACCGGCTGTATTTGAAACCAGCACTGGGTTTTCAGTTGAATGACCAGCAGTCAGGTTGAAATCTATACTTAATTTCTTATCAAAGAACTTGTATGTACCGCCAAAGTTTCCGATATATCTGTCCAGATTATTTGATTTAATAAATCCAGGCGTTCTTGACGCAAGGAATGATCCGCGGAATTTTCCGGTTTCATTTCCGCCGCTGATAGCCATAGCATAAGTCTGAATGGCTTTATGCTGCGTGACTGAATTTAATGCGTCTACACTGCTGCCGTGATCAAGACTGTTGGTAAGCGTATCCAGACTGTATTTATGAAGCGCGCTTCTGAACTGGCTCGCAGTAAGGACATCGTATTTCTTCATGTATCCTACATTCGCTCCGATAGAAGTATTGAATTCCAGTTTAGTCGGTCCTGATGAACCATTCTTGGTTGTGATTTCAATAACACCATTGGCACCACGTGATCCGTAGATTGCAGTTGCAGATGCATCTTTTAATATCGTGATATTCTGAATATCATATGGATTTATATAAAGCAAAGGATCTTCGTCTGGCGTTGTGCCAAATCCTCCATTTGTTAAATTGACGCTCGGTCTGGCATTTCTGCCATCCAGGGGAACTCCGTCAATTACATAAAGGGGATTTCCTGAACCGCGGATTGAGTTATTTCCTCTTATTTTAATGGTGGTTGCGGATCCAGGCTGCCCGCTGTTATTAACAATTTCCAAACCGGAAACCTTGTTTTGCAACAACTGGTCAGGAGAAGTGATAACGCCCTGGTTAAAATCCTTGGCCTGTATGGACGTAACAGATCCTGTAATGTCTCTCATTCGCTGAGGACTTCCATATCCAACAACAACAACATCATTTAGTGATTGTGAGGATGAAACGAGTGCTACCGTAATCGGCTGATCAGAGGCAGCGACTTCCAGCTGGGTAAATCCAACCGAACTGACTACCAGTGTCGTTGCTGATGCAGGCGCTGTCAACGAGAAAGCGCCGTTCAAATCGGTGGTTGTTCCCGTTCTGGATCCTTTTACGGTAACAGATGCTCCCTGTATAGGTGCGCCCTTGTCATCGTTAACCGTTCCAGTAATAACTTTAGTTTGCGAGAATGCTAACTGTGTAAATGTTACACATAAGAAGAGGACAGAAAGCCTCTTAAGCAATCGTGTAATGGTCATAATCAATGGTTTAAAGCAATTAAGTGCTAAAAATATACAAATTTTGCGAATTTTAACATAATTGCAGAAAAAAATTCCACCATCTATCGTAAATACGCAAAAATTGATGTCTGGATGCAGGAATCAAGACATTTATTTTTTAGTAAACGCTGCTTGCGATTTTGCATTGAATATGGAACGCAAACGATTAACGCCTAATGCTGAAGGCCTCAAAAATCAATTCCCATAAATTTCCTGCGCTCCTTGCTCCGGTATTTCTCGTAATTGAATTTATATAGCTTGCCCGGCCGGTGCGGCACGTCAAATTCATATTCCTTGGTGTCTTCCAGCAGATCCATGGCAAAAAACTTTTTCCGGAAATTTCTCCGGTCCAGCTTTACTTCCAGGATGGCTTCATATAGATTCTGCAACTCCCTCAGGGAAAATTTCTGCGGGAGCAGGCTAAAGCCAAGCGGATGTTCCTGAACCCTTTTCTGAAGCCACTCATGGCAGGCATTCAATATCTGCTGATGGTCAAATGCCATATCCAGTCCCATGCCCACTTTATGCCATTGCAGATCGTTTTCGTGCCTTTCCAAATGGTGCTGCCTTATATTAATGAGTGAGCAATAAGCAATAGAAACAACCCTGGCTGCCGGGTGACGGGTAACGTCTCCAAATGTTTTTACCTGTTCAAGGTAAACGTTCTCCATCCCGGTTCTTTCCTTTAATACCCGGTAAGCCGCTTCATCCAGGTTTTCATTCCGGTGGACCAGGTCACCCAGCAGAGACCATTTATTCACATATTTCTCCATATCGGATCTGATCATCAATACCTTCAGCTCATTTTCATCAAAACCAAAGATTACGCAGTCCACGGAAATCCCGATGACCCCATCACTTTTTAATTGGCGAAGGACCGTTTTGATATCTTTCCTTTCCTGAAGTTTACTTGCCTGCATTGCCCTTATTTTTGTAGTTGCTGAACATACCGGTACAATAAATATAATACATACGCCAAAGTTTTTGCCCATGTTGCGCCTATATTAACCAGTCTCTGACTGATTTTTAGTATTGATAAATCATTCTTATGTATGCGTCAGACAAAACCCGACAGCTCCAGGAGACCAGCAAATCCCTTCTTAAGCGGCTGGCCGGTAAACCGTTAAAACCTGCGGACATCAGCACCCTTCGCCAGGTGCTGGTGTTTCATGAATACCGGTATTATATTCTCAACGATCCGCTGATCACAGATACAGAATACGATTCATTGTATAAATCGCTTGAAAGCCTCGAGGCGGCCGATCCATCCATCATCAGGCCCGACTCTCCGACCCAGCGCGTTGCCAAATCGCTCACGAAGAATTTTCCCGCCGTTCACCACCTTGTGCCCATGCTCTCGCTCGAGAATTCTTATAATGCGGATGATCTCCTGGACTGGGACCGAAAGGCAAGGGAGCTAACCGGACTCTCTGGCATAGCCTATTGTGTTGAACCCAAATTCGATGGCGCTAGCATTTCCCTGGTCTATAAGAATGATCTGCTTGTACGCGGCGCCACAAGGGGTGACGGAGTGGAAGGAGACGATATCACCATCAATATCAAACAGATCAGGTCAGTTCCTCTCTCAGCCGCATTTTCTGATTATGGGATAGAACAGGTGGAAATCCGCGGAGAGGTACTCATGAACAAGGAAAACTTCAAAAAATATAACGCCCAACTCGCGGAACAACAGCTTCCACCCCTGGCAAATCCGCGAAATGCCGCTTCGGGTTCCCTCCATATCAAGGACCCGGCCGAAGTAGGCCGGCGTAACCTGGAGGCTTTTCTTTATCATGTAAGTTATTATGCTGATTCGGAAAACCTGGATATCAACCGGGGAGAAATGGCAGGGACGGAGAGTGCCCATGCGGCCCGCTCAAAAAAAACGCCGCTGACACACAGCGATTCGCTGGATATGCTTTGGAACCTTGGATTTCGAAGTCCGCAAAAAGAAAAGATAGTTTTCAGGAATATTCAGGATACCATCGACTATTGCCTGGATTTTGAATCCAAACGCGATCAGCTGCCTTATGAAATTGACGGCATGGTGATCAAAGTAAACGACTTTGCCCTGCAGGATAAAATGGGCATGACCACCCACCATCCCCGCTGGGCCATCGCCTTCAAGTTCAAAGCCAGGCAGGCAACCAGCAGGCTGCTTAAAGTGGAGTTCCAGGTCGGCCGGACGGGCAGCATCACACCCGTGGCTAAAATAGAACCTGTTCCCATCGGCGGGGTAACCGTAGGCTCTGTTTCACTTTTTAACGAGGATGTGGTGCGCTCAAAAGATCTTAAACTCGGGGACTCCGTGTTGGTAGAACGAGCCGGAGACGTGATCCCCTATATTGTAAAACCCCTTACGGATTTACGAACCGGAAAGGAAAAGAAGATCGTTTTCCCGACCCAATGTCCTGCTTGCGGAGACGAACTCGTACGTGCGGAAGATGAAGCGGTGCTGCGCTGCATCAATATCAACTGCCCGGCCCAGGTTGTGGAGCGTATCATCCATTTTGTAAGCAAGGACGCCATGGATATCCGGAGTTTCGGGGCCGCCAACGTGTTGAAGTTTTATGAATTAGGCCTGCTCAAAGATGTACCCGGGATTTATCAGCTTCCCTTCGATAAGATCGCCGCCCTCGAGGGTTTTGGGGAAAAGAGCATTAGCAATTTGCAGTCCGCCATAGAGGCTTCCAAAAAGCAACCCCTTCACCGGGTCATTTTTGCGTTGGGTATCCGCTATGTGGGTGAAACAACTGCAAAGACCCTTGCCAAAGCGGTCAGCTACCTTCCCGATTTTAAAAAATTCAGTCTGGATGAATTGCTTGCGCTGGAAGATATCGGACCGAAAGTAGCGGGAAGCATTTTACAGTTTTTTGAAAACCCTGATAACCTGAAAATGCTCTCGAAGCTCGAGGGATTGGGAGTGAATATGAGGAGCTCCCGTTCCGATAAAACGGAAACCGGAAATCTTTCGGGTCTCAGCTTCCTGTTTACAGGCACCCTGCATGAGTTAAAGAGAAGTGAGGCCGAGGAACTCGTGGAGCAGAACGGGGGAAAGATCCTGAGCGGGGTAAGCAGTAATCTGAGTTACCTGGTAGTGGGCGAGGATGCGGGCTCCAAACTGGAAAAGGCAAAAAAGATCCCCGCAATAAAGATCCTTACCGAAAAAGAGTTCCTGAAATTCATGGGTAAGGCCACCTGAGTCTTTTTGCAGCGGGTATTTCCCCATGGGTTAAGTCATTATAAATGTATAATCAGAAAAAACATTCCGGATCCTAAAACCGCAGGCTATAGAATTTTAGATCATATTTTCGCTATTGTTTTTTGTAACTTTAAGGAAACCGGAAGCCATGATCAAAAAAATTCCTGGCGAAACCTGGAAACCTTTGGTGTTCCCGGGATGGAAGCAACTTCGCAAAAAATACGCACTTTCTTCTGCCGGACGCGTTGCCAGCTATTACGAATCCGTTCATGAAGATGGTAAACTTCTTCAC
>JANWIY010000171.1 GCA_025449645.1 Chitinophagaceae bacterium
ACAGAATAAATGATTTCCCCTCCGGTAAGCACATGGATCGTACTTACAAATCCTTTTTCGGAAATTCGGAAATCCTCAACGTAGTGCATAAGATTCAGGGATAAGCAGTGAATTTACTTGAGAATGATCTTATTTTTATGGATTCTTATCCACAATTTTAGAACAGGTTTATGTGCACAGTTTCTTCCTTATTCAGGTTCTGAATGACCGATCATTTCGGTTGCAGTCTCAATACCGCTGGCAATGGCTGCTTCCACGGTTCCTCCAAAGGGCCCGTCATAATATGCTTCCCCGGCAAAATAAACAGTTCCCTCCAGAGAAGATTTCAAAATGGCCCTTGCCCCTTTTGAACCCGGGTAGGAATAGCTATAACCTCCGCGGGTAAAAATTTCATTCTGCCAGTTAAATACATTTGACTCAATCAATTTGCGCTCCAATTCCTGTTGCGGAATGCCGAAAATCGCCGACAGGTTTTTAAGTGCAATGGCTACCACCTCCTTATCCGTTAATCCCGACAAGTCTCCGGCTCCCGGGCCCCCTACCCATCCCGTGAGCAAATTTGAAACCACCGGATCCTGCGTCCACCAGGTGGGAATTTCTTCATCTGAAATAATAAATTGCGCATCAGGAACAAACTGTTTCCAAAACGGGGAATGCCATTGCAGAACTATTTTCATTACGTTGCCGAATCCAATCTGTTCCATGGCCTCTCTTTTAGAAAAAATATCAGGCGAGAATTGTATTCCAAAAACACCGGTTTCCTGATGAGTCAGAACACCCAGCGGCAGAGTGATTAAAAGTCTTTTTGCCCGTAATTTTCGCTTACCCATTACCGTTATACACAGTTCCCCGGTCGCCCATTTTACATGATTGGCCGGCATGTTCAGGATGATCTTTCCTCCGAGGGAAGTAAATTCACTGGCAAGGGCATCGGTAAGCTGCGAGTATCCCCCCGGAATCCTGTATTGCGGCGCATTTTCTTCCTGCTTCCATTCCCGGATAAGCGCAAGCGTACTGGCCCGGGACACGTCTGCCAGATCAAATCCTTCAGCATATCCGATCGCTGATTCACGAAGCCCGCTGTAGGCTTCTCCGCCAAAATTTTCCTGCAGGAATCGGAGAAATGGAAGATCTGTTTTCAAGGACCTCATTTTCTTTACCAGCAGTCCCCAGTCCTCTACGTTTCCCTGGTCTTCCATAAAATGACCAGCCCGGGCGAAATACATTTTTCCCTTTGCCTGAACATATTCAATCCGGAATTCCTTTAGGAGGGAAATCGTTTCCTTGAGATGTCCATGAATAAATTCGGGGCCCGCCTCCAAAACCTGTCCATCCCGGTGAATGCTTAGGATTCTTCCACCAGTCCGGCCCCTGGCTTCAATTATGGTTACCTGCTTACCGGCACGAACAATCATTCGTCCAGCAACAAGGCCGGATATCCCGGCGCCCAGTATCAGTATTTCATCCTTGTCCATACACTTTCTGTTCAAAATTACGACCAGGATGGAAGGGAATAATTATTGCATTTCCCATTCAATAAATACTGACCTATGCGCTCCTTTTATACTACCGGTTTTTTGGCGGCCGTTTTCGCTGCCATCATACTGAGCATGGCCTACCGCGATTATTGGAACAGCCCTGTCAGGGGCTCTGTGACACCTTCGGATGCGGGAATCCGGGCCTGGATCATTTCTAAAACGGACACGCTGAATGCGCCAGTGATTCAGGGAAATTTTGTTATAGAAAATGTAAAGCCGGGAAGCTATACCCTGATGATCGATGGAAGACCTCCTTACAGAAGCGCGTTTAAACAAGCTGTTGTGGTGGTTGACGGACAACAGACCGATGTCGGAGTCATTCAGATGAATCAATAAATCCATTCCGATGCCTGAAGATAAAAAACCCGTAGTTGCGCAAAAGAACCAGGAAAATAATAATGCAGTCGACCCCTTTTCTCCTTCGAACATGGAAAGCTCTCATCTCGGATCTTCCGCTGCATTTGAAGAAACCGAGGACCCCGGATCCCGGGATCCTGATGAGATCACAGATGAAAAGCTCGATGAATGGCTTGAAAAATAGTATAGTCCATTCGGGCATTTATATTTCCATGACTAAATCAGGTACAGAAAATATCTCCGGAACCATGGCAGGGCTTTCCATAAATGGGAATCGTAAATTATCCCGGTAAACAATTTCGCATAACCATGCCTATGGGGAATTTCTTGCCCACTTGAGAAAAAGCCTGGGATTTTTAAACGGAATATATTCTGGCACTAAATAGGTAATAAAGTATATATTATATTGGAACTATGCTTAAAATAATGATTGTAGAGGACGACCTGGATTTATTGCATGGATTAAGATTCTTACTTCAGGCATATAATTGCAAGATCTGCCCTCTTTCCGACGCTGATGAAATTCTTAAAACTGCGGGTTTACTCCAACCCGATCTGATCCTTCTTGATATTAAACTGGATCATGGAAACGGACTGGATATTTGCCGGGAACTAAAAAATAGTTACCTGAAAGAAACACCTGTTTTTATTATGTCGGGATTGCCCGATGCGGAAAACAAATCTTATGATGCAGGAGCAGATTTGTTTTTGGCAAAGCCTTTTGATTCAGAGGAGTTGCTCGCGCATATTAAAACGCAGGAAAATTCATCCTCAGAAAAAATCTGATCAAAATTTTTTTCTGTGAATAAGAAAAGTCCTGTTTCAATCAGGACTTTTTCGTTTACCGGACTATCTACGAAGCTTTTTTAAATTAGCTGAAAATGCTTTACTTTTCCGGTAAAGGATTGAATTCCAATTTACATGAACAAAAATGCCGGCTGGCAATGGGAAATTACAGCAAATCCCGGATGGTTCCGCGTCAACCTGAAAGAGCTTATCCATTATAAGGATTTACTGCTGCGGTTTGTTCGGAGGGATATCATTGCCAGCTATCAGCAAACGATTCTTGGACCAGTATGGGTATTCCTGCAGCCTTTATTTACCACCTTCGTTTATTTTATCATCTTCAGCCGGGTCGCAAAAATTCCTACTGACAATATACCGCCGGTTCTTTTTTACCTCCCCGGAACAATTATCTGGACCTATTATTCCGATTGTCTGACGGCCACGATGTATACGTTTGTGCAGAATGCCTATATTTTCAATAAGGTCTATTTCCCCAGGCTGATTGTGCCGCTAAGCTATATTCTTTTTCATTCTTTCAGGATATCCATTCAGCTTATCCTGTTCATTGCCGTCTATTTGTTTTTTGCCATGGGGGGAAAAAATATTCACCCCAATGCGGCTATGCTGCTCATCCCTGTTTTCATCTTCATAACCGCTGCCTTTGCACTTGGATGCGGCCTGATCATAAGCGCATATACGGCCAAATACCGGGATCTTGAGAATATTTTACAATTTTTGCTGAGGCTTTTTATGTTCGCCGTACCTGTCGTTTATCCGGCATCACTCATTCCGCAAAAATATAAATTACTCTTCTGGCTTAATCCCCTGACACCCCTGATTGAGTCTTTCAGATCTGCATTTTTCAGTCACCGTCCCCTGCCCTTTTTTTATCTGGGAATCAGCATCGTAAGTTCTTTCCTGATCCTCATGCTGGGCATCGTGTTATTTAACAGGAAGGAGATACAAATCATGGATGTAATCTGAAGTTTATGGGAAACACACTGATCAAGGCCGAGAACATTTCAAAATATTACAGGCTGGGCGTTTTGGGTTCCGGAACATTAAAGGAAGATGTAAAAAACTGGTGGTACGGGAAATCACCGGAAACAATCTCCACTACGCCGCAAAGCAAGGATCATATATGGGCATTAAAGAATATTCATTTTGAAATCAGTCAGGGTGAAGTGGTCGGATTTATCGGAAAAAATGGTGCGGGTAAATCCACCTTGCTGAAGATCATTTCGAGAATCACGCTTCCTACCACCGGCAGGATTTTAGGCAAGGGCAGGATTGCCAGCCTCCTCGAAGTAGGAACCGGATTTCATATTGAACTGACAGGAAGGGAGAATATTTATCTTAACGGTCATATCATGGGTATGAAGAAAAAGGAAATTGACCGGAAATTTGATGAGATCGTGGATTTTTCCGGGGTGGAAAGATTTCTCGATACCCCAGTCAAAAGATATTCAAGTGGAATGTATGTGCGCCTGGCATTTGCCGTTGCCGCGCACCTTGATCCGGAAATCCTGATCATTGATGAAGTGCTGGCAGTCGGCGATTCGGAGTTTCAGAAAAAATGTTTGGGGAAAATGAAATCCGTATCAGGTGAAGAAGGGAAAACCATTCTTTTTGTAAGTCATAATATGCAGGCCCTCCGGAATCTTTGCGATCGGGCACTAATCCTTGAAAGAGGAGAAATCATTGCATCCGGAGCGCCGGAGAGTGTAATTGCGCAGTATCTGAAAAGCGGCAAGGAACAATTTCTTGGAAATGATTATTCATCGCAGGGTTCCTTACCAGGAAACGAATTCATCCGGGTGCAGAAAGTGGCGTTATTGCCAGAGTTCCTCGACCAGCATCAATTCATCGACATCCGCACCCCCTTGAAGATCCGGTTTGAATTCTGGTACGATGTAGCAGAACCGGGAGACCTGATCGCAGGTATACACCTGTTTAGTTATGCAGGAGATTTCATTTTTGACCTTCCCTCCAAAAGATATACACTGGAAAAAGGTTTGGTCAGGGGTGAATGTTTAATCCCCGGTAATTTTTTAAATGACGGATCTTATTATATTTCTATTGTTTTCGTAAGGAACACGATCATCAGATTGTTCTATCTCGAATCCTGTTTGTCTTTTGACGTTGAGGACTACCGGGAAAATGGTTCCTGGTTCGGCAAATGGGCGGGAGTTGTAAGGCCGGATTTTCCGGTCGTGTTGACACCGCAACACAATAAGTAATATGCAAAATTACCAACCTTACCATATTCACCATATCGATCTGGAACAACTGGGACCATTGCCCCTGCCCGCTTCCAATTCTTTTGTGGTATTGTGGTCGGGACCTATCCCGATGGGCCATATCTGGATAGACAAAACAAATTTGCCGGGATCCGAATCAAAATACAGGGAAATGATCGAAACGGCCGTTCAACCAGCTAAGGCCTTTTACGAGCAGCATCCTGATCCAATAAGGCAGGATGTTGCTGACCTGAAATTATCCGTTATCATCTGTACCAGTAACCGGACAAATAGTCTGGAAAGATGCATTCATGCATTGCTGAATAATTCTGACCGGGATTTTGAACTGATCGTGATTGACAATGCACCTGAAGATTCTCTTACCAGGACGCTGATTCAAAAATTAAAGTATATAAAATATATTCCTGAATTGAGAAAAGGGTTGGACATCGCCAGAAATACCGGAGTGCGCGCCGCCAACCATCCGCTTATTGCCTTTACGGATGATGATGTGACCGTAAGCAGGGATTGGATACGAAATGTCAAAACCGCCTTTGCTGAACCATCAGTGATGGCGGTGACGGGAATCGTTTTCCCCAGAAGCCTTCAAACAATTGCCCAATATACTTTTGAACGATATTGGGGATTCAATAAAGGATACCTGCCAAGGGTATTTGACCGGGATTATTTCAATCGAAATTTACCCATCGGGGTTCAGGTATCAGAAATAGGTGCAGGAGCAAATATGGCTTTCCGGAAGGAAGTATTTGACTGGGTCGGAGGGTTTGATGAAAGACTGGATGCAGGGGCTGCAGGATGCAGTGGAGATGCGGAATTATGGTACCGGATCCTGGCGAATGGATGGAAATGCAAGTATGTTCCATCCATATATGTATTTCACGCACACCGGGAGTCCCGCGCTGCATTATCCCGCCAGCTAAGACTTTATATGCGCGGACAAACCGCTTCCCTCCTTGTTACATATGAAAAATTTAAGCAAAAAGGGAATTTAGTGCGGTTGAAAAAACTCATACCGGAGTATTATTTTCGCCGTTTTGGAAATCGTTTCATAAAAAGGAAAGAAAGCCGCGGCAACCTCTATGCGGAGTTCAGGGGATTTATTTCTGGCTGGTTTTATTACCACTTCCGCAGGAAGGACCCGGGCTATAGCCTGCCCTTCTTTATGCCATACCAACTCCATAAGCCGATAGTTGTGAAACCTGATGATCTGGTTTCCGTAATCATTCCCTGTTACAATTCCCCCGCTTACCTGGAGCAGGCAATTCAAAGCGCAATAGGTCAGTCCTATCAGTTCGTCGAAGTGATCGTGGTTGACGATGGTTCTACCGAAGATATTGAATCCGTTTGCAGCAGGTTCGGTGAGCAGGTAAAATACATTCGCATCGCAAGGTCCGGAATATCAATTGCGAGGAACACAGGCGTTTGCTACTGCCGTGGCGCCTTTCTCATTTTTCTTGATGCGGATGATTATTTGTACCCTGATGCCGTCTCGCAACATCTGGGCTGGTTCCGTAAATATCCCGATGCTGTATTTATTTCCGGGGGGCACGACCGCGTGGACAGTTCAGGAAATTTCTTGCCGACAGAAAAACAGGAGGAGAAAAAGGTCGATCATTACGGATCCCTTTTGAGGGGGAATTATATCGCAATGGAAGCTACCGTCATGTACAGGCGCTCCGTTTTCCCGGCCTTTCATTTTGATCCGGTATTGAAGGGATGTGAAGACTATGACCTTAACCTGCGGATTTGCAGGTATTTTGAAGTATACGGGCATACGGGAAAGATTGCCGCCTACCGCATTCATCTGACAAATATGTCCAATGATCGAAAGTTCATGCTCGCTTCAGCCCTGGCCGTTCTAACCCGGCAAAGGCCTGTTCTGCTGTCTGATGCTGAATTATTGGCATGGAAGGAGGGCATACGTAACTGGAGAAGATATTACCGGCTTTATCGAAATGGCACCTGGCCGGTATGAATCCCCCAAAATTCTTTCTATCTTAGTGTTGGATAAGTATTTTCCCTTATCCCTACCCACTTAATCCCCTTAACGAAAGCTTTTTGAATGATCGATCGAATACCCAAAACCCCTCCCGAAATTAAGCCGGTACCTGACCAGATCAGACGGCCTTTATGGTCAGTAATGATTCCGTGTTATAATTGCAGCTCTTACCTGATTGAGGCCCTCCGTGCTGTTTTGCAGCAGGATCCGGGACCGGAGATCATGCAGATAGAAGTAATTGATGATTGCAGTACCGACACCAATGTGGAGGCGCTGGTGGACTATATCGGCAAGGGACGTATAAAATATTACCGGCAACCGGAAAATGTGGGAAGTCTTCGGAATTTTGAAACCTGCCTCAACCGGTCAACAGGACAATATATCCATCTTTTGCATGGTGATGATCTGGTCAAGCCCGGATTTTATACTGAGATCGGCCAGGTGTTTACCCAGTTTCCTGAAGCAGGTGCTGCTTTTACAGGGTATACCTATATCAATGAACAAAACGCCGAATTATATCACAATAATGAACTCCTCTATGAAACAGGCCTGCTCATGAACTGGCTCCTGGACATTGGCCGGGCCCAGCATATCCAGCCGCCTGCCATGGTCGTGAAGAGAGAGGTGTATGAAAAGTTGGGAGGATTTTTTGCCGTTCATTACGGTGAGGACTGGGAAATGTGGGTCAGAATTGCGGCTCATTTTCCTGTTGCCCATAATCCGAAAAGGCTGGCACTGTACCGTGTGCATGAAAATAATATTACAAGCCGCTATTTTCTTTCCGGTCAAAGTATTACAGATGCAATGACCGTGATCGAAATCATCCAGGCTTATTTTCCAAAATCCGAGAAAAAGAGGATGAACAGGTTGGCCAAAAGACATTTCGCCCGATACTTCTCTTATACTTCTGATAAGATCTATCATGAATATGGGCGCCCGGATATTGCCCTCGAACAGGCAAGACGCGCTTTAAAGATTCATTTTAGCTATACTACACTTTTTTATTATCTGAAGATATTCTCGAAAATCCGCCTTGGATATAAGATGGAAAGAGAAAGGAAAATTTTATACAGGCCGCTCAACTTTTTCAGATAAGCCGCGTTGCTTTTCCTCTGCCCGTTTCTTTTTTGGCATCACATAAGCAAAAAGCCTTTTCAGATTGTTCACAGGTTGCTCAAGGCAATACCAGGAAATGGTTGCACAAGCGATTGCAAGGATCATAAAAATCCAGAAACTTACAAATGGATTTTCAACCAGCCTTCGCAGGGCCGACAGATCGTACCTGCTGAAATAGTGCGCAGCCGCATCAAAAGCGCTCCAGAAGAATACGGTCATCAGCAGGTGCCATAAATAAATCCCGTAACTGATCTTTGAAAGATATTGAACGATACTGTTTTCGAGGAATTTTTTTGTAATACCCTTGTATCCGCGGTTGGCAATGTCGATAATGGTTACCGCAAACAAGGAGACAAAGACCCTGTCCATCGCAATGAAGGTTCTCCGATGATGTGAAAATATCAGAAAAAGCCACAACGGTATCATCGCGCCCAACAGCCACTTGAGCCAATGATTTTTTATAAATCCCCTGTTATGATAGTACGCCAGCAGGGCGCCTGCGGCAAAGCAATCCAGGCAAGCCGGGGTCAACACGAGCATCGGGAACATTTCAATTCTCTGGTCTTTCATCAGCGTAACTGAAATTACCCGGAACAAAATTCCGCAAAGAATCATGGCTGCGAAAAATTTTGGAAGATGCTTTTCAGGGATAAAAAGGATGACCCAGGGCCAAAATAAATAGAACTGTTCTTCCACCGCGAGGGTCCATAAATGGGCTGTAAAAGTCCCCCAGCTTTTGGTGACGTATAATAAGACGTTAGATAAATAAAAAAAATACATGCCCATGTGCTGACGAATTTCCATACCCTGGACCGGAAGCAAAATCAACACAATCAGATAGAGATAATAGGCCGGAAAAATGCGCAATGTTCTGCGCGCAAGAAAGGCAACAGCCACTTTCCACCTGCTGAAACCATTGAGCACGGCCTTTTTTCTGGCAACCAGCAATATTCGCGTGATGAGGTAGCTGCTCAAAACAAAAAAGAATACGATGAAAACCCCCAGGTCGTAAACATATTTCAGGTTGGTCAGGTAGTTGGAAAAGTGATAGACAACCACAAAAAGCACGGCACAGAACCGGAGTCCTGATAACTGGGGTTGATATTTCAGGCCCGTTCGAAGGGTCTCTGGCTGAGTCTGGGCCAAGGATATTCCTTTTTGTTTTAAAAGGTTTGTTCAGGAATCGGGGTTCCACGTAAAAACGGCAGAATTCCCAATTTAGTACACTTTCCCATTATAGTCCTTTATTAAAATATATGCTGCATCTCTTTCAAAAGCCATGTTCAATGATTATTTTTATTGCCGCTCCCATCATCCTTTGATGCTACCATCCCCGGTATCCGGTTTTCTTAATCTTTTATAAGATCCTTCCCTCGAAATTACCTGTTGCTCCTGCCCCGGATTAACCATTCATAAATCATTCTAACATGCAACCATCTCCTTCCGAGCGGACGCAGTGCATCCCTCACTTCTTTTTTCATAACAAAAGTTACGGTCTGCTGGCGGCGGCTTTAGTTTTTTCGCTAAGCATGGTCCGCGCCCAGGAAAAATGCGGCTCTTGTTCCATACCTTCTTTTCCTGCGCTTACAGTTTATCATGCGTTTCAAAACGGACCTGCTATGGGCCTCGGAATGGAAGCGGGCAACTGGAAAAAGGATGCAGGAAAATTCAGTTATTTTCTGGGAATGGAAATTCTCTGGCCGAAACAAATTGGAATCAGGGGCAAATCATCGGATGTTATTTCCAACGAACTGATGATTTCATTCTACTGGAAAGGCCAATATAAGATAACCAATCGCATTTACCTGATCGCCCAACCTGAACTAATAAATTTTTCTTCATTTGATTTAAGAGCCGGACTCCGTTACGTGATGCCTTTAACAAGGATTGTCGGGATTGGCTTCGAACCAGGATATTCCCTGATTAACAGACAGGTTTCGTTGAACACAAATATTCATTTCGCGCTTCGATAATAAAAAAAATCCGTGCATACCCCCATTTGGAAAATATGCACGGATTGTTTACTTAAATGCCTTAGTGGACTTTTTCCACATTATTATATTTGTCCGTGTAAGCCGCAGCTTTTTCCTTATCTTTTTTCTGTTCATAAATCGTCACCATCATATCATAGGAATCCCTGAGGGCATTTTTATCGGCTCTTTTCAATACACCTTCCTTTCCAAGTTCCTGATCTATCTTTTCGAAATAGGGAATAGCCTCATCAAATTTCTTTATCGCTTCCCCTCTCATGTCAACCCGTTTCTTCACATCTTCCGGTTTGGTGCCCTTGACAGTTTTGATTTGCTGCTCTATTTCGATCCCCTGATTGTATGCGATTTGTCCCATAACCAGGGATGCCTGCGGATAATCGGGATTCAGTTGTAAACTTTTGCTGAGCTTCTCCTGTGCTCTTTTCGTGAGATCACTGGCATTGGCAGGAATGGGTCCCTTGGAGGAATCTGACGCATACTGATAGAGTTCAAGTCCATAGTTAAAAAAATAAATAGCACTATCCGGGAATTCCCTGTTAATCTCCTCATACTTGGCCCAAAGGGAATCTTTGGGTCCTCCCTTTCTCAGGTTATCCAGCTCGAGTTCATCGAAGTAGATCTCATGCGGATATTTCGCCTTTCCGATAGCCTCATATTTATCTGAAGTGGCTTTATCTCCTTTCCTGGAATAATAATCAGCAACCCATTTGTAAATCTCTCCCATATCGTTGCCACTGATTTTTGTAATTCCGGAATCAACGATTACTTTGTAATAAATAACGGCATCATCTCTTTTCCCTGCTTTTTCGGCGGAGATACCAGCATACAAAGTAGACGTAGTGTCCATTTTTTGTTTGATCCAGCCTTTATCATACATAAACTTGATAGCTGATATGGCGTTTATGAAATCCGTGTAGGCCTCGGCATATTTCTTCTGATTATAATTAGAGGCACCTTGCTGGAAAAGGCCCTGATAAATTTCGTTGATTGGCTTGTACTGATCAAGCGTAAGCAAGACCATTTTTTTATCGTCCAACTCAGCGTATTTCTTCAGCGCATCATAAGACTGGATCAACGCATCGGGGACAGTTGATTTCAACTGGTCATTGGCGGCAATGGCATTGTACACTTTTACTTTAGTGTACCAGGCCTCAGCACTTTTCTGATTTTTTTCATTGGCGAGTACATTATCAATTTCCGTTTTTGCCTCGGGCAGCTTATTTGCTTTCAAATATTCTTTTGCTTTGTCCAGAGATTGGGCAAGCAATCCCGAAAAAAGGGCCACCAGGATGACACTTAGAAAGATCCGTTTCATGAGATTTTTTATTTGAAGTTTTCGATGAAAATTATAGCGGAATTATATCGGATGAGGAAACTCCATTTAGGGGATCAGCAGGATCGCCATTTTCCTCCACAGTGCTTTTTTCATCCAGTTGAGTGATGGCTGCGATGCCATCTCCTTCATCCAGGCGTATGAGTTTTACCCCCTGGGTGGCACGACCGAGTTCGCTGATCCCATGCACCGGCATCCTGATGGTAATTCCTGATTTGCAAGTAATCATAAGATCTTCTTTTTCGGTAACATCCAGAATACCCACCAGCTTGCCCGTCTTTTCCGTAACGTTAATGGTCTTTACTCCTTTTCCTCCCCGGTTAGTTACCCGGTATTCATCAACAGGTGTCCTTTTTCCGTATCCATTTTCACTAACAACCAATACTGTTCTCGATTTGTCGTCCTTATTGACACATATCATGCCAATCACTTCATCCATATTGTCTTCCACTTCTATGCCAGCCACTCCGATGGCTCCGCGCCCGGTCGGTCGCACCCTATCCTCCGGAAACCGGATGGCACGGCCGGATTTAACGGCCATCATAATCTCACAATTGCCATCGGTCAATCTCGCATCCAGCAGGTGATCATTCTCCAGGATCGTTATCGCATTCACTCCGTTCTGCCGTGGACGGCTGAAATCTTCCAGCATGGTTTTTTTGATAACGCCCCGCTTGGTGCAAAGTACTATAAAATGACTGTTCAAAAATGCAGTGTCCTTTACATCTTTCACATCAATAATAGCCTTTATTTTATCCTCAGGCGGAATCTGAATAAGATTTTGAACAGCCCTTCCCTTGCTGATTTTATCTCCCTCGGGAATCTGATACACATTGAGCCAGTAACACCTTCCCATTTCAGTAAAGAAAAGAAGGGTATGGTGCGTTGACGCTACGAATAAATGCTCAATATAATCTTCCAACCGGGCCTTCCCACCGCTGGCTCCCCTGCCACCCCGACGCTGCTGACGATATTCCGTGGCTGATGTTCTTTTGATATACCCGTTATGCGATATGGTTATCACTACGTCTTCCTCTTTGATCAGATCCTTAATCTGCATTTCATCATCCAGATAGGTGATTTCCGTTTTTCTTTCATCACCGAATTTTTCTTTGATCTCGAGAAGTTCTTTCCGGATCAAAGCAAACCTTTTCTGTTCATCCTGCAGTAAATCGTGGAGATAAGCAATCTGCTTCATCAGTTCATCAAACTCATTGTGGATTTTTTCCCGCTCCATCCCCGTAAGTCTTTGCAGGCGCAGTTCAAGAATAGCTTTGGCCTGTATTTCACTCAAGCCCCATCCGGCATTGACCAGGTTTTCTTTGGCGATATCCGGCGTTGCAGAAGATCTGATCAGGTTGATCACTTCATCCAGATGGTCCAGTGCGATCAGGTATCCCTGAATAATGTGCGCCCGCTTTTCCGCTTCCCGGAGTTCAAACTGCGCGCGACGAATAACCACCTCATGACGGAATTCTACAAACTCCACAATCATCTCCCGTACATTCAGGGTTCTCGGGCGCCCTTTGACCAGGGCTACATTGTTGATGCCGTATGAGGTTTGAAGTTCGGTATGTTTGAACAATTGATTAATGACCACATTCGCCACGGCATCCCTTCTTAAATCGATGACGATCCGTGTTCCTTCTTTTTCATTTGATTCATTGTTCACGTGCGAAATGCCCTCGATGATTTTCTCATTCACCAGCTGACCAATCCTGTCACAGAGTCCGTCCCGGTTAACCTGGTAAGGCACTTCTGTGATGACGATCTGCTCTCTTCCGCTGGGTTTGGTATCTACCTGCAGTTTTCCACGTAACACAGCCCTGCCGCGGCCGGTATGCATGGCCAGCTTCACACCTTCCATCCCATAGATCACGCCGCCCGTGGGAAAATCCGGCGCTTTTACATATTGCATGATCTCATCTACCGTAATGTCTTTTTTGTCGATATAAGCAACACAGCCGTCTATTACTTCCGATAAATTGTGGGGAAGGATGTTGGTTGCCATGCCCACTGCTATACCGCTTGCACCATTGATCAGGAGTTGGGGTATCCGGGATGGAAGAACCACCGGTTCGGTCAGCGAATCATCAAAATTCGGCTGGAAATCCACCGTTTCCTTTTCAATGTCTTCGAGCATGCTCTCGGCAAGCCTGTGCAACCTGGCTTCCGTATATCTCATGGCCGCCGGTCCGTCGCCATCCTGGCTGCCAAAATTTCCCTGCCTGTCTACCAGCACATAACGGATGCTCCATTCCTGTGCCATACGCACCATGGTGTGATAGATGGCGGCATCTCCGTGAGGATGATATTTACCCATTACCTCTCCAACAATACGGGCAGCCTTTTTATATGGTCTGTTGCTATTATTGCCAAGTTCCTTCATTCCGTAAAGGATCCGGCGATGCACAGGTTTCAAACCGTCCCGCACATCGGGCAGGGCGCGGCTGACAATGACCGACATAGAATAATCTATGTAGGCCGTTTTCATTTGTTCTTCAATGTTGATAGGAACTATCCTGTTATTATCCTGCGTTTCCTCCGGTATGAGATGTTCTTCCATAATTTTTAGAATCCTGCAAAAATGCCTGCTTTTACAAGGGCACAAAGGTAATGAAATCGCCAGGCATTGGCCAATTAGAAAGGGTCTATTTTACCCTTATTCCAGCCAGGCTCCCTTCACCCGATCTCCTTCCACTTCAACAAAAATATGTTCCTGAAGCGTCGTCGCAAGTGACAGACCAACATAATCGGGTTTTACGGGAAATGTATTGTGACTACGTTCCACAAGCACCAGGGTCTGAATCTTTTTCAAATCCTTTTCCAGAAACGGCTTTAGTGCGTAGAGCAGGGTCTTCCCGGTGCTGCATACATCATCGATCAATAGAATGACCTTATTGTTCACCGAAAGTTTTTTATCTAGTGAAACCACCTGAGGTTTGTTTTTATCCAGGATTACCGTGACGAGTTCAGTGGAAAGATCTGAGATCTCTTTCAGCAAAGCCTGAATATTCCGGGCAATCGCAGTGCCGTTTTCACGGATGCCTGCCAGTATGAATTCTTTCTCGCCAAAATTGTTTTCCAGAATTTCATAAGCCATCCTTCTCAGTTTTTTGCCTGCGACTTCGGGAGTAAGTATATAATTCCTATCCATTCCCCAAGGTAAAGAAAATCACAAATCCTGCAAATCCTGTATATCTTAGCGGGGTATTAACCGGGCAGGCCGATGCTTCAACAGATTGCTTTTATTTTACTCGCAGGTACCGCTGTCCTTCTCTTTTCTCTTCATGCCCGGCGCATCCGCAAGAATATCCTGATGGGGCGGGACGAGGACTATAGCGAAAATGCGGGACGCCGGTGGAGAAATTTGCTGTTGTTGGCATTAGGCCAGAAAAAGATGTTCAGAAATCCCCTTGTGGCCCTGCTCCATTTATTTATCTATGCCGGGTTTATCATCATAAATATAGAAGTGCTTGAAATTTCGCTTGACGGCTTGTTGGGCACCCACCGCTTGTTTGCCGGGCCTCTGGGCCAGTTATATAAGGGTCTGATCAATGGTTTTGAGTTTCTTGCCCTGGCCGTGCTGTTCGCCTGTGTGGTATTTTTATTCAGGAGAAACATACTTAAGATCAGGCGCTTTTTCAGTCATGATCTCGACGGATGGCCGAGGTCCGACGCAAATTATATCCTGATCGCGGAAATACTGCTGATGATCCTTTTCCTCACATTCAATGCATCAGATACTTTATTGCAGGGAAGAAATTATGGTCGTTATGCAAGCAACCTGACGGGGAATTTTGCTTTTTCCCAATGGCTTCATCCACTGCTGAAAGGATTTTCGAGTAAACAACTGGCTGACCTTGAGCGCACATGCTGGTGGTTGCATATTGCCGGCATTTTTGCTTTTTTAAATTATCTGCCTTATTCCAAACACCTCCACATACTGCTTGCTTTCCCAAACGCATATTTCACCCGTTTACTGCCGGAAGGGAAAATGAGGAATATGAAGTCCGTGCAGCAGGAAGTGGTATATGCCATGCAACCCGAGCACGCGCCCGCAGGAGCCTCGCCACCTGTCAAATTCGGTGCCCGCGATGTATTTGACCTGAGCTGGCGTAACCTTCTGGATGCATATTCCTGCACGGAATGCGGACGCTGCACCGCTGCCTGCCCGGCCAATATCACAGGAAAAAAATTATCTCCACGGAAGATCATGATGGATACACGTGACCGGATGGAAGAAGTGGGAAAAAATGTTCGGCGGAATAAGATTTTTAAACCGGACGGCAAACAGCTCCTTTACGATTATATCTCGGAGGAGGAATTACGCGCCTGCACGAGTTGCAACGCCTGCGTGGAAGAATGCCCGGTGAGCATCAGTCCCCTGGAAATCATTTTTGAATTACGACGGTCCCTGATCATGGAAGAAAGCAAGGCACCCCAGGAATGGAACGCAATGTTCAGCAACGTGGAAAATAATTTTGCACCCTGGAAATTTAGTCCGGATGAACGCGATGCATGGAAGAATGCCTAGGCTTTCAATAATGGGAAATTTCGAGGCCGGCCAGGATTCCTATTAAGAAAAACTATCTGGCGACCACTTTCAGGTTCACGGTGAGGCTGTCCGAAATGGTACTTGATCCCCCCACATCAAAATCCCTGCGCGAGATCCTAAAACTTCCGGTAAAAAGATACCCATTTGCTGAGACCGAAGCAGTAAATGGAAAACTGATCTCCTTCGTCTTATTTTTAATCGAAATCTTTCCCGTCATCATGAAGCTTCCTTTTCTATTCAATGCCCTGATATTTTCAGATATAAAATGAATACGGGGGTAATTTTTTACATCCAGATAATCTTCCTCCATCAGGTGGCCGTCCCGAATGCTATTGTCAGTATTAATGCTCGCCGCGTTCACGCTAACCTGAAACCGGGCAACAGAAACGCTATCGGGGTTAAACCGGATATCGCCTTCAAGGCCACTGAATAATCCGTCTACATTAAATCCGAAATTCTTAATGGTGAAATGCACATCGGATTCATTTGGCACAGGATGCAATTGAGCAAGGCCGAAACAGCAGATCAGGACAAAGCACATTGAGCAAAAAGTTCTTTTCTTTACCATAACAGTCAGATAAATTTTGGTATTGTCAGCTAATTGCCGGAAACGAGCTTTTGTAACTTTTTAACGTTCAGAAAGCAAATCTGCTGACGGTTATAAGAAAGGATGCCTTCCGCTTCCAGTTCATTGATCATCGTGGTTACTGTTTGCCTGCTGGAGCCGATCAGGTTCGCAATATCTTCATGTTTTAAATAATTTGGTATGCAAAATCCTTCCGGAAGAGTCTCGCCCAGTTTCTGCTCAACAAGCTGCCAGAGAAAATGAATCAGCCTGGTCTTTACATCCTTGTTCAGCAGGTTCAATAAACGGTTTTCAATATTCCGGAGTTTGGCGCCGACCTGCTTGCTGTAGCGCAGGGCAAGGTCGGGTCGTTTTTTTAATAACTTCTCAAAGTCATCTATATTAAATGCACAAATGCTTACATCCTGTTTATAGGCCTGGGCAAATTCTCCGTGGAGGTTGCTTCTTTCCAGGGTGAATTGACCGAACAGTTCGCCTTTCTGGATGATCTCCTTTACTTTTTCATTCCCATCTGCATCGATATAGCCGATCCGGATATAGCCTTCCTTTACGAAATACAGCTTATTGTGATTATAGGCTTCAAAATAAATGTACTCTCCTTTGGGAACTTCAATAAAATGGTGCTCGATATTCAGGTCCTTAAAATCCTGATCACTCAAATGGCACCAGAGATCATAATTACGGATCAGTAGCATTTTGTCCTCCGCGGGCATAATAATTATTAAGGATTAAAATTACCGAATCGTATTTTAACCACACCCGGAATTTAAGTTAGATTTACGGATCTAAAGCTCCCATATGCAGGTACCGCTCATGTCCGAGTGTTTTGCTAAAGGTGAAGAACCGGAAATCCTGTTCTGGGTCGGTTGTTCCGGTAGTTTTGATCAGCGGGCCCAAAGAATTACCCGGGCTTTTGTTCTCATCCTGCAGCATATCGGCATTCGCTATGCCATTCTGGGAAATGAAGAGATGTGTACCGGAGACCCTGCGCGGCGCGCAGGGAATGAATTTCTTTTTCAGATGATGGCATATCAAAATATCCGTTTATTGAATAACTATCATATTCGCAGGATCGTAACAGCCTGTCCGCATTGCTTTAACATACTTAAAAATGAATATCCTGAATTGGGTGGGAATTATGAAGTTATCCATCATTCCGTTTTCCTTCAGCAATTATTGCATGAGGGCAGGATACGGCTTAAAGAGTCAGGCAGCTTTAAAGGAAAGAAAATAGTATACCACGACAGTTGTTATCTTGGCCGGGCGAATGGTATCTATGAGGCACCCAGAAAAGTGCTGGAAGCCCTGGATGCAGAACTGATTGAAATGAAACGCTGCCGCAGCAAGGGTCTTTGTTGCGGGGCCGGAGGCGCTCAAATGTTTAAAGAAGAAGAAAAGGGAACTACCCGCATAAATTTCGAACGGACCCGGGAAGCCCTGGATACCGGCGCCGGAATTGTTGCCTCCGCCTGTCCGTTTTGCAATACCATGCTTACCGATGGAGTGAAACACGAGGAAAAAGAGGACCAGGTGAAAGTAATGGATATTGCAGAACTGATCGCTGCAGACCTGGCAGATTTATCCGTTCCCGGAATTCTTTAATAAATTTCCTGCCTCTTTTCCTGTATTAAACAATAAATCAAGAATTGACAGATTAGGGAAAAAACCTCTTTTTTCCTCGAAGACCTGCCGGTACTGAAGTGGTATATGCTGCGCATAATTTTTTGGTAATACCAGGTTCCGGATGTCTTCCCCTGCACCTGAAACAGATGCCTGTTGCTGGAATTCTGTCAACCTGATTTCAGCCGGCCACGCAATTTTTTCTTTTACCCAACTCAGGCAATGCAGGTTCCAATCCATCAGCAATTCAAATTTCTTAGTGAACAGGGATTGCATGTCATCCTTGTAATGGTCAAAAAAAGGAGAACGGTTGTAGGCTGACTTAATGGACTTCAGGTGACGGCTCTGCCAGTCTTCCAAATAGGATATCCGAACCTCATTCATTCTGGCACGCTGATCCCGTCCTTTTTCCAAAGGAATCGATAATGATATAATCCCGTTGGCACCGGCAATCAGACATCGGTTCCGAAAACTCATTTTAAGGTAAGGTTCATATTGATCTAAATAGATATATGTTTCCTTATACGAAGCCTTAAAGAAGATAATTGGTGGAAAATATTGTAATTCAGCTAAAAGCATGGCCATTTACAGAAAAGTAAAATTAAGCTATATAATTTATAAAATGATAGCCTGAGTTTGGTCGTCACCCTTTTATTTGAGTTTAAATAAATTTCATATAGTGCTTATTATTAGATATTTGAATTATTATTATATACTAATACATTTAGCCCAGTAAAAATAGCTTTCTAAAATCTGATTTAGTCCAATTTACTAACTGTATTAGCTTAATTTTTTCTTGTAAACAGGCTACGAATTGTCGCCCGGATGAGGGGATATTTTTCGTTCAGTACATTCTCAACTGCCGCCCCGAAATTCAGTCTTCATGGTGTTTATGGAATATAAAATGGAACCAGCCAGGCTGCCCGGTGAGGAAGCTGTTTGCAATAAAAATTCAAAAGACGGGGGCATTACCACCTGCCGTGGAAGAGCTTTTTCTGAAAAGCCCTTACCCGGAAGATGGTTTTAATGAAAACTGCTTTGTCAGGATAAAGCCAGATGAAATACCTCCCTTCTCTGAGAGATCCTGCCTATGGATTTTATAATTGTCCGGTCCAGGTTTCCTCGGATAAGCTGTACCAGCTATCTGCTATCCACTGGGTTGAAAGCCGGAATTCCTGAACTGAAAACAGGCTCCCATCCGTTTGTTCGTGTAATGCACAAAAAGTTAAATTCGCCTATTTACGCGAATTTTTAATAAGTTCGGTATAATAAACGAATTTTTGATCAGTTCGTATATTTATACGAACTTTGAACGAGTTTCTTCTTTACCTAAACACTATTTCATGTCTGTAAGTGCGGTTCTAACGGGAGACATCGTAAACTCCACCAAGCTTTCCCCGGCAAGGGAAAAAAGTTTAATAACACGGTTAACCCTGCTGTTAAATACTTTTAAATTTGAGTTTTACCGGGGAGATAGCTTTCAGGTTTATATGAAAGACCCTGGAAAAGCCCTGGAAACAGCCTTATCCTGCAGGGTACTGGCAATCAGTTCAGCACCGGCAAAAGCCAAAAAATTATCAGATGTCCGGATAGGAATCGGAATAGGCACCGTAAATGCCCCTGTCCGCCAGCCGGGGCTGGCCAAAGGCGAAGCATTTCTGCTTTCCGGAAGGGTGCTGGACGAACTGGAGAAATCGGGAGAAAGGCTTGGCATAGCCAGCTCGCTGGACATTGCTAATGCGGGATTCAGCGTGATATCAGATTACGCAAACATGATCTGCAAAAAAATGACTCCTAAGCAGGCAGCGGTGATTTTGGAACTGCTGCAAGGTCATTCACAGCAGGAAATTGCAATCCGTTTGAAGAAATCCAAAAGCACCATCAACCAGCATGTAACAGCCGGAAGATGGAGTGAATTAGAAAAATTGATTCAGCAATATAGGTTTCTGACCTCTCAATTAAACTAATGATCATGGGAAATGTTTGGCTTATAAAAATTGTTCTGGCGCATCTGCTGACTGATTTTATACTTCAGCCAAAGCGCTGGATACAGGAACGCCGGCTAGAACACTTTAGATCCGCCAGCCTTTATATTCACGGCCTGATCACTGCAGGGATGACCCTGCTGCTTACAGGCTGGATTTACTGGCCTGCTGCCCTGATCATACTTTTAACCCATATCGGAATCGACGGATGGAAATCGTATAAGAAGGAAAGCACATGGGTATTCCTGACTGACCAGTTCCTTCATTTGGGAGTAATTCTCGGATTGTTTTGCTATACTTTTAACCGGTGGACCATTTTTCAGCAATTGTGGGAGTGGATGAACCAAACGAAGAGCTTCTGGATGCTGACCACAGCATTTGTGTTTCTTACCCTTCCCGCGGGCATTTTTATTGGTCAGCTGACCAGACATTGGAGAGAAAAAATTGCGGACGCTGAAGGCCTGGCTAATGCCGGCAAATGGATCGGCATCATCGAACGTATAATCATCCTGATTTTTGTTTTACTCAATCAGTATTCGGCCATTGGACTCCTCATAGCAGCAAAGGGAATCATCAGGTTTAACGAGAAAGACCGGCCGGAGGCAAAAACCGAATACCTGGTCATCGGCACATTGCTAAGCATGGGAATTTCTATTATTACTGGTTTACTGATCAGGCATTTTTACACAATATGATTGCTTTCTTTGGTGATAAGAAAACAATACCGCCCGACGCTGCCCCGGAAATCGAAGGGTGTAGTGGCTTTTGTAATATCCTTGATAATGGCCCCCTGAATTTCACCGGTGTTTAATTGAAAACGGCTGAAATTCGTGCTGAAATAAAGCAGACCTCCTGTTTTCATTCCCATTAACGCAAGGTTGATCAGCTGCACGTGATCCCGCTGGACGTCCAGGAAATCCTTCATTCTTTTACTATTGCTGAAAGTGGGCGGATCCATAATGACGAGGTTGAAGTATTCCGACTGCATTTCTTCCAGATATTTCTTCGCATCCTCATGAACATAATGGTGGCGGGACAAATCAAGTAATCCATTCAGCGCCATATTTTCGGTTGCCCATGCCAGATAGGTTTTGGACAGATCGACCGAAATAATCTCGGCAGCGCCCCCGGCGGCAGCGTAAACGGAAAAAGAGCCCGTATAACAAAAAAGATTTAATACTTTTTTACCCTTCGCTTCCTTTCTGACCATATCCCGGGTAATACGGTGATCCAGAAACAAGCCGGTATCGAGATAGTCAGTCAGATTGATTTTAAAACGAAGGCCCTGTTCTTCCACCCCGATGATTTGCTTTTCATCATCCAGCTTCTGGTACTGACCGAGACGGCTTGATTTTCGCTGCCTGGTCCGAAGCATTATCCGGGAAGTTTTCACGCCGGTGATCTCCTCCATTATTGCTTTGCAGGATTCGAGCCATTGGGCATGCAGGAGCCCGTCCATATGGTGATTTCTGCGATATTCGGCAACATAAAGCCAGTCGCCATACATTTCTATACGAAAAGGAAATTCCGGCAAATCGTGATCATAGATCCGGTAACAGCTAATCGATTGCCGCTTTGCCAGTTTATTGAGGTGACGAAAAACTTTGGCCAGCCGGTTGCGGAACATCAGGTCCTTGTCCGGAGAAATCATAGCCCGGCAAGATAGGAAGATTGGAAAATATCATTTTAGAAATCGCGACGAATCCAGGTGTTTAGTGCAGCTCCGTTCCATGTGCCCGGCACAATAATGCGGCGCAGGCTAAATAGGGGATCTGCCGGATCGAGTTTGTCACTCAGCTGGAACGCCGCCAGGAATCCCCTTTTTTTCAATTCGGGAATGGCCGCGGTATTCCACAAACCAAACGGGTATGCAAAATAGCGGATCGTCTTCCCTGTAATAGCTTCCAGTTGCCGGGTAGGTTTTTCCACCTGGGTGATCCAATCCTTATCTCCGTATTTCTTTACGCTGTGGTGATCCCAGGTATGAGATCCTATAATATTTCCTTCATCTGAAAGCTGACGGACCTGCTCCCTGCTCATATAATGCGGGCGTCCCAATGATACGGTCATGATGAAGAAAACGCCTTTAAATCCATATTTTTTCATTTCCGGATCAGCTACGGTGAACTGATCCAGGTCGGTATCATCGAAAGTCAGCATGATGGGCTTTGAAGGAATTCTTGTCCCTGAAAGCAGGTAGGCGTAGAGCTGGTCCGGGGAAATGGTATGATAACCACTGTCAGCCAGCATTTTCATTTGGGCATCAAAAGCTGCCGGCGGAACAATATAGGTCCTGGAGGTCTTAGAATCAGTAGGTTTCCAATCCCGGATCTGATGGTAGCAGAGCACAGGAATTTGCTTCCTGTTCAGGATCATTCCCGCAGGAGGCATTTCCAGGGCCTTATAGCCATTTGCGGCTTCAGGCCTGGTCTCTATGGACGCGGCCAGGAAAATCGAGGCTGAAGGATCAGTTGCCCTGGTAACCGGCTCGTTCGAGGAATGACATGCAGCGCAAAGTAGCAGGAGGCTGCCTAAAATTGGTTTCATCGGGATGGATTTACACCTATTTAAACGTTTTTACCCCTTGCATTTATTGCGTTCCTGCATAAACTGTTTGGTGTAAATTGCAGGAATTTATTCTCAAAAACACTTTCCATGCGATGGGTCATTCTCAGTCTCTTTTTTGGATTTTCAGCACCGTCTTTTTCCCAGGAGCCTTACCTCTTTATAGGCACGTATACCAACGGTGCGAGTAAGGGTATTTACGTTTACCGCTTTAATACCTCCACAGGAAATGGAACAGAAATCAGCACCATCAAAGCGGATAATCCTTCATACCTGGCCATTGCGCCTGACGGGAAGCATATTTATTCCGCTAATGAAAGTGAAGGCCCTTCAGGATCCGTAGGCGCTTATTCATTTGATCCTGTAACAGGCAAGCTGTTTCAGCTGAATACGCAATCAAGCCAGGGAAATGGTACCTGCTATATTTCTGAAGATAAAACGCAGAAATGGGTAGTTGTTGCCAATTATGGTTCCGGAAGCCTGGCAGCACTGCCTGTAAATTCCGACGGTTCCCTTGCACCGGCTGCGGAGGTGATACAGCATACAGGCACTGGCATCAATAAGGAACGGCAGGAAAAAGCGCATGTCCATTCCACTATATTTTCTCCGGATGAAAGATTCCTATACGTAGCTGACCTGGGAACGGACAAAGAGCATATTTATAAATTTGATCCTCTGCAGCCTGCACCTTTAACTGAAGCAGTGGACTCTTTTGTTTCAGTTACATCAGGATCCGGTCCGCGGCATATTGCTTTTCTTCCCAACGGCCCCTTCGTTTATCTTATATCTGAAATGGCGGGCACAGTTGACGCGTTTCATTATGATAAAAAAACGGGTAAGCTGGCTCAATTCCAACGTATAAGAACCACGCCTGCGGGCTTTACAGGTGATCCCGGAAGCGCCGATATCCATATTCGTGCCGACGGAAAATATCTATATGCCAGCAATCGCGGTGTATCTAACACCCTGGCTGTTTTTTCCATTGGAAAAGACGGAAGGCTTACCAATAAGCAATACATATCAGTAAATGGAAAACACCCCAGAAATTTTGTAATAGATCCGACAAGTCATTTTTTACTGGTGGCCAACCGCGACACAGATAATATCGTCGTATTCACAATTGATCCTGTTAGCGGACTGCTTAGGGCGACTGGGAAAGAGATTAAAGTACCCAACCCGGTTTGCCTTAAATTCCTGGTTCCTTAACCGGCCTGTATTGATTTTTCAAAATCCAGAATTGAAAAATATATGTGGTGGGTCTATGCCATTCTTTCGGCTGTTTTTGCTTCACTCACCGCAATTTTTGCGAAAATCGGTGTGACTCATGTGAATTCAAACCTGGCTACCGCTATCCGGACCATCGTTATTTTGCTCGTAGCCTGGGGAATTGTTTTATTCCGAAATGAATACAAAGGGCTGGCTACGCTTTCTAGACATAATTTATTTTTCCTGATTATTTCGGGAGTAGCTACCGGCCTTTCCTGGATCTTCTACTTCAAAGCACTGCAATTGGGCAAAGTTTCACAGGTGGCGCCAGTGGATAAGCTCAGTGTAGCCCTTACGATTTTGTTATCCGTTATCTTTCTGGGCGAAACCCTGAGTTGGAAAACCGCTATTGGGGCATTGCTGATCATGAGCGGAACGATCCTTCTAATCCTATGAATGCAAACCTGAAACAGCAATTTTTTATTTACTAGAATTGGTCATGCAGGGGGGCCTGGTCTCCTGATAGCGCGGAGAGGTTGTGAAAATAACTGAGGATCTCTTCCCAGTTGTTGACCCTTTGGTGCCTTGTATAATGTATATTATGCGAGGCCGTAAACATGATCGGGATGCCAGGAAAATGATCCAGGTTCTTCAGGTGATCATCTATCAGGTAATCCGTATTGATAATTCTTTTGTCACCGCAAAAAACAATATTTCTCCAGGAAATAAATGGAAAAAATTCTTCCAGCCAGGCCTTCTTTTCAAACAAGGACAGCGGAAATTCCATTGCTGCCGAAACAATATACACATCAAATTCTTTTGTCAGAGTAGCAAGAGCATTCACGCTGCCAGCTATTACCGGCAATGTTCTGAAAAAACCCGGAAGCCGCACGTATCGCTGAACTGCGGTCTTGTCAGGAAAAGCTTCATTTTCCGGCACTCCAAGAAAGGATTTTCTATCTATTTTCCGGCCTGATTCATTTTCATAATACCTGATGAAATGCGTTTCGGTGTCAGCCAGCACGCCGTCCATATCGACTCCGATGCTAATGCGCTTTTTATTTTGATCCATAGAATACTATCCTTGCAGGTATCTTTCGTGAATAACATTGATATGATGTTTATGATGCCCATATATCAGGTTAAGAAGCAAACGTACAGAAACCAGATTGCCGTCCGCAGTTCCTTTCCTCCCGAGTTCTTCTTCATTCAAAGATTCAATAAAAGCGATGCTGGATTCTCTAACCAGGCTGAACTCCCGCATGATATCTCCAATTTCTCTTTTGTTTGCTCCCGCATGTTCAGCAAATAATTTTTCCTCAAACCCGGGCAATGGTGTTTCATCACCCCGCGAAAACCGAAGTGCGCGGTAAATAAAAACCCGCTCGGAATCAGTTAAATGAACCAGGATGTCTTTTATTGTCCATTTCCCTGGCTCATAAGAGTAGGCAAATTTCTCCGGCGGAATCTCGTTCACCAGTTCTTCCGTATCCGCAAAAATATCTTCCAGATGGATCAGCAGATTTCCATCATCCGGAACCTGATCGATATAGCGCTGAAAATTCGGAGGGCACTTCTCCTTGGATTTGTATATCTTTTTGATGTCCACTCGCTATGTTTTAGATTTCAAATGTAAGAAACATCCTGCCGAAATCGCATCATCATGCATCCTTCAGGTATTGCTCCTTTTCCGCCATGGTTTTGTGGCCGGATAGCAATGGCGGCATTCGTGATTAAAATTCATTTTTCACCAAATCGTAAAGGCGCCCAAACTTTTTGAATTGTTGCTGATAAACAAAATGAATTTCGGAGGAAGGCCTGATTATTTTCAAATTTTTCTCCTCTCCCACCGATGGCAATTTCAGTGCTTCCATACCAGTCTGAACTGCGCCCCATGCAGCATTCTCTACGGTTTCCGACAGGTAAACCGGCAGGTTAAACACATCAGATAGTATCTGGACCCAAACTTCGTTTTGTGCAAAGCCACCTGTAACATGGATGAGCCGGATATCTCTGTTTTCAATAATCGGTATGCTCATCGCATATACACAATAGATTACCGCTTCCATTGCGGCGCGGATCACGTGGTGATTTGTATGGTTGACAGTTAACCCGAACAAGAGGCCTTTAGCCGAGGCAGTCCACACCGGCGCACGTTCTCCCAGTATGTAAGGAAGAAAAACAAGTCCGTCACTCCCAGGATTCACCGAATCAGCATGCGCCAGAAAATCGGTTAATGATTCTGTTGAATCGAAAAAATTTTCCCTGAGCCATTGAAGCACAATGGCGCCGTTATTGCTTGCACCACCGAGCAGGTATTGATTGTGTTTGATGTAATAACAAAAACTGCGCATGGCAGGATCAATCAGTGGTTTCCCAATGATCACCCTCACCGCACTGCTGGTTCCGATAGTTACGACCAATGATCCATCCCCGCCCGCTGAAGTTCCCAGGTTGGCCATCGCACCATCGCTTCCACCGATGATAAACGGAACAGTTTTAAGCCGGGGGAACCTGGCGGGGCCTTTAAATACTTCAAGAACCGGCACTATACGCGATAGCTGGTTTTGCTCCAGGCCTGCCACTTTCAGCATGTCCTGGTCCCATTGCACTGTTTCCAGGTTCATCAGCCCCGTAGCGGAAGCAACAGAAGCATCCACCACATAGGTTGCGAATAATTTGAAAAAAACATATTCCTTGATGCCAATGAACTTGAAAGCATTTCTGAATAGCAAAGGATCATGCTCCCGCAACCAGATGAGTTTACAAAAAGGGGACATCGCGTGAACGGGAACACCGGTTTTATGATAGAATTCCGAGGCCCTGTTTTCATTTTGAAATGCGGTTGCAATCGCCGCTGCGCGGTTATCGGCCCAGATCAAACACTTCGAAATTGCCATCCCCTCATCGTCGACAGCAATCAGGCTGTGCATGGCTGCGCTAAAGCTGAGAAGCACCGGTTGAACGGGGTAAAAATGCTGAAGAACATTTTCCACACATTGAAAAAGGGAACCGGCCACCTCTTCGGGATCCTGTTCACTCCAATCCGGTTTGGGATGAGACATGGCATAGGTAATAGCCTGTTCAAATAATACCTTACCATCAGCCGCAAAGGCAATGGCCTTCACAGAAGTGGTCCCAATATCAATTCCAATAAAATAGTCCATTTAAATATTAAGCAGGCTCAAATATAATTACTTAGCGGTATGCCAGGGCTGGCACATTTTATTGGATAAGGGATTTATTTCTCAGTGAGCTGCGCGTATCGGCGGTGGCGTCGGAATTGGATCCGTATGTGGTGGTAAAGGTGCTGGTTCCACCGGAGGTATCTCAGGCTCCGGTTTCGGCGGCGGATTTTCCGGCGCCGATTGGGAATTGGCCGCGTGGGTAATAGACATCGTACTATCTTTACCTGGAATGAATACATACTTCATGCCATGGATAAAGGTTCAGTTTATTCATGAATTATTCTTTTCGCCATGTACTTTAAAAACAAAACCGTCCTTATTACAGGCGCCAGCCGCGGCATAGGAAAAGCAATAGCGTTGAAACTGGCTTCTGCAGGTGCGAATATTGTGATTGCGGCAAAATCTACCACCGAAAACAACCGCTTGGGAGGTACTATTTTTGCCACCGCCAAGGAGGTGGAATCGGCCGGAGGGAAAGCCCTGCCGGTATTCTGCGATATCCGCGATGAACTACTCATCAGGGAGGTTATGGAAAAAACAGCCGAGAAATTCGGGTCGCTGGATATACTCATCAACAATGCCTCGGCCATTAATCTGAACAATACGGTGCAAATGGAGGCGAAGCGATTTGACCTCATGTTTGATATCAATGTCAGGGGAACTTTTATGGTGACCAAAATGGCCTATCCTATGCTGAAGGCATCCGTCAATCCCCATATCCTCACTTTGTCCCCGCCGTTGGATATGAACATGAAATGGTTCAAATCCCATCTGGCATATACGGTTAGCAAATACAATATGACCCTGATGGCAAAAGCCTGGGCAGAAGAATTTAAAAAAGAAGGAATTGCTTCAAATACACTCTGGCCCGCCACCACAATCGCCACCGCTGCGGTAATGAATTTACTGGGGGGTGAAGAACTCATCCGGCGCAGCCGCAAGCCCGAAATCATGGCAGATGCGACTTTTTATATCCTCCAGAAGGATTCCGGCTCTAATACGGGTAATACTTATCTCGATGAAGAAGTTCTCAGGGAGGCAGGCGTTACCAATCTGGATCAATATGCAGTTACCCCGGGCGGAGTCCTGCAGAAGGATTTGTTTTTGTAATCCGGTCTTGTTTTTCGAAAATATGCGCCCAAAGGAGCCAGAAGAATGAATTTAAGCAGCATCAATTTGTAAAAATTCCCGGCATAATGATGAATCCTACTGATCCAAAAGCACCCCGTTCAGGCTCGGTTATTCTTGCATTCCTTACCGTATATATTGTTTGGGGTTCAACTTATTTTTTCATACGCCATGCTCTTTTTGGCGGGTTCCCTCCGCTTGTGCTGGGTGCAATCCGTTTTATTTTGGCGGGCCTGATCATGATGGCTTGGTCGGTCTTAAGAAAGGTGAAGCTGTTCGACAGGAGAGCTATAAAAACAGCCGCCGTCAGCGGTTTTTTTATTTTGTTTATCGGCAACGGCATGGTGATCTGGATGGAACAATACATGAGCACGGCCTGGGTTGCTATTATTGTCTCCGCCGCACCTATCTGGTTTGTGGTATATGACAAACGGAATTGGAAAGACAATTTTCGAAGTAAATCCATTATGGCCGGACTGGTCCTGGGCATACTGGGAATTTTCCTGTTATTCGCCGGAAATATGTCATCAGCTTCGCCAGCGAAATCCAACCCGATGCAGAATCTGGCCCTGATTTCCCTGCTCATCGGGTCTATGAGTTGGGTGATCGGTTCCTTGTTTGCGAAATACAGCAAACCCCAATTTCCCGCGGTTGTTAATATAACCTGGCAAATGCTTTTTGCCGGAATTTATTTTCTGGCCGGCGCGTTTTTAAAAAATGAATTCAATGGTTTCCAGATTGCAAACGTCTCTATTGATGCATGGGCTTCCGTATGTTATCTGATCATCTTCGGATCCATCATGGGCTATGGTTGTTATGTATGGCTTTTGCAGGTCAGACCTGCGGCCCAGGTGAGCACCTATGCTTACGTGAATCCTGTAGTGGCCGTTTTACTGGGAGTTTGCCTTGCTTCAGAACATATCAGCATGCTGCAGCTGACCGGTCTGCTGGTGATTCTGCTAAGTGTATTGCTGATCAATCTGAAAAAATATATTAAAAAAACTTTCTTAGCCTGATCATGGAACCCGTTTTGCATGTTTAATATTCTGATTGCAACCCCAACACAAAAAGATAATCCGGTTTGATTCGCGGATGTATTAATTTTAGACTCTACTATTTTTATGATGACTTATCAGCAAATAACAAGTTTATTAGGCAGGGAGAATGAAGATCTTTTCACGCACACCTGTTCGAAAGTTCCAAAGACGGAACTCCGGCTTCCATCACCTCATTTCATTTCCGAGGTATGGGGAAATTCTAACCGGAACCTTCAAACACTCCGCAGCCTGCAACATCTTTTTGGAACCGGACGGCTGGCGGGGACGGGATACCTTTCCATATTTCCGGTTGATCAGGGCGTTGAGCATAGTGCGGGCGCTTCTTTTGCAAAAAATCCAATGTATTTCGATCCTGAAAATATAGTGAGGCTGGCTCTCGAAGCCGGGTGCAATGCTGTTGCCAGCACTTTTGGAATACTCGGTGCGGTAGCGCGGAAATATGCACACCGGATTCCATTTATAGTAAAGATCAATCACAACGAACTCCTCACATACCCCAATAAATTTGATCAGATCATTTTTGGATCTGTAAAAGATGCATGGAATATGGGTGCGGCCGCCGTAGGTGCAACCATTTATTTCGGATCGGAAGAATCAGACCGGCAGATTACACAAATCGCCCTGGCCTTCGATGAAGCCCACCGCCTGGGCATGGCAACCGTGCTATGGTGTTATCTCCGGAATAAAGCATTTGTGAAAGACGGAAAAGATTATCATGTATCGGCGGACCTGACAGGACAGGCCAACTATCTCGGGGCAACCATACAGGCAGACATTCTGAAACAAAAATTGCCGGAACTAAATGGAGGGTACAAGGCCCTGAACATGGGCGATAGTCATTATGGAAAACTCGATGAAAGAATGTACACCGAACTGTCTTCCGATCATCCGATTGATCTCTGCCGCTACCAGGTACTCAATGGCCTTGCCGGCCGCGCGGGCCTGATTAATTCGGGCGGTGCATCGGAAGGCGACAAAGACCTGATGGAGGCGGTACGCACTGCCGTGATTAACAAAAGAGCGGGCGGCTCGGGTATGATATCAGGCAGAAAAGCTTTTCAAAGATCCTTTAAAGATGGCCTGCACCTGTTAAACTGTATTCAGGATGTTTACCTGGAAAAACAAATTACGGTTGCATGAATAAAAAAAAACAGCTTGCGCCAACAACCATTTTCACAGATATCGGCGGTGTAATGCTTACGAACGGATGGGATAGAAATGGCCGATTGCGGGCAATTAAGAAATTCAGTTTAGATCCCGTAGAAACGGAAGAAAGGCACCATCTCACATTCGATACTTATGAATCCGGAAAAATTTCCCTGGAGGAATACCTCAGGCGCCTCGTATTTTACAAAAAAAGAAATTTTAGTCTATCTGACTTCAGGAATTTCATGTTCGAGCAATCGAGGCCTTTTCCCGATATGCTAAAACTTATCCGCGGAATAAAGGACAAGTATGGAATTAAGATCGCCGTCGTAAGCAATGAAGGCAGAGAACTGAACAATTACCGGATTGAAACTTTCAAGCTGAATGAGTTTGTTGATTTTTTCATTTCGTCCTGCTTTGTGCATTTCAGAAAACCCGATGCTGATATTTTTAAGGTGGCCCTGGACATTGCCCAGGTCACGCCGGAAAAAGTGATTTATATCGAAGACAGGCCGATGTTTGTAGAAGTAGCTGATAGTCTTGGAATCCGCGGAATCATTCACAAAGATTATCAAACAACCAGCAAGTTGCTGGCTTCATTTGGCTGGGAACTTTAAAGCTCCACTTTGAACGTCTGGTCATAATCAAAATCAATGTAAGTTATCTGCAAAACTTCGGTAGTTTTGTTTTCATGAATAGCCTGATAGCAAATCATTGCTCCGGTGCGAAATTCATTTGCACCGGGGTTGTTATTTTTATTTCCTGTATTCTTTTATCCTGTAAGAATAATGGGGAAAGGCTCACGGCAATGGAATTCAATGCTGTTCAGGATAGCGTCCGTCAAATGGCCGATTTAATTGCCAGGGATGTTTCCTCTGAAGGACCAGTTGCATGGCTTAAATATTTTGAAAACTCTCCGGATTTTTTCATGGCTTCCGCAGGGCAGCTCGTTTTCCCATCCAAGGATTCCGCAATAAGCTACGTTAAAAATAAGCTGGTCACCACCATTAAGAAAATTGATCTCCGGTGGAATAACCTGCGCATCGACCCACTTACGCCGCGACTGGCAGGAATTTCAGCAGATTTCCATGAAGATATCATGGGATTCGACGATAGAAAAATGCCGGTCGACGGATATTTTACTGGAATCGCGAAACAAACTTCCGAGGGCTGGCAATTACGCAATGCACATTGGTCAATTTTGACTTCACGTTAGCATCACTAAGCGGGATCAGCCAATTAAATGAATCAGAAAATACTTATTGTCTTCACACTTTTTCTGTTAATTACCATACTACTGCTTCTGCTTTTTTCGGATGCAAAATCAAAGAGCAGCAGGATAAAGGTAATTGTGATTTTATGTGGCCATCCTGTTGATTCAACCATCATGGATACAATTAACGGCTTTTTGGAAAGACTGGCTACTGAAAATAATTTTGTATTCACGATGGCAGACCATGTTGAAGACCCCTATATGAGGTACCCCGAATCCCAAGGAGTTCTGCTGGAATTGCAGTCAGTTTCTTTTGCGGTAGAATTAGTTGAGAAAGAATTGTATTCCGATGGAAATCTTACGATTCAAATTGATATTGGCCGGGATGCAGAACATTGTAGTGATCCCGATTTCCTGTTCCGGGTACGGGATACCATTCTTCGTGTCGCGTCAGGCATCCCCCAGGGGAAATAGTCCTTCCCGGCACCGAAATAAATTCCTGGCGTGCCGGCCATCGGTTCCCGTCTATTTTTTGATACTAAATTTATAAATTGTCGTTTGGTGATATGTTTGTCCCGGGTCTAATATGGAACTGGGAAACCCCGGTTGATTGGGTGAATCCGGGAAATGCTGGGTTTCCAGACATAATGCAGCATGCTGAACGATCTTCTTTCCGTCCCTTCCCGTCAGACTGCCATCCAGGAAATTACCTGTATAAAATTGAATGCCGGGCTGAGTGGTCCATACTTCCATATAGCGACCGGTAGCTTCATCATAAACCGAAGCCGCCAGGGCAATCCCACTTTCCGTTTTGTCAATTACAAAATTGTGATCATATCCGCCTTTCACGCGACCGATGTCTTTCCCGATTTTCTTACCAGCCATAAAATCCATTGCCGTATTCTTAACCGGCGCAATCTGGCCTGTCGGAATTAAGGATTCATTTACAGGTGTATAATGGGAGGCCTGGAGGGACAACACTTCCTTCAGGATCGTGGAATCTTTTCCTGCAGACAGATTGAAGTAAGCGTGGTTGGTCAGGTTTACGGGTGTCTTTTTATCGCTTACTGCAGTATAATCAATCTTAAGTCCGTTGTCTTCCATTACCGTATAAACTACTTTCACCGTGAGGCTACCGGGAAATCCTTCTTCTGCATCTGGACTGGTGTAGGACAAAGCCAGGCTGGAATCATTAACACCATCAACAGTCCAGATTACCTTGTCAAAACCTTTGATGCCTCCGTGAAGTGTATTGCCGTGATCGTTTGCCGCCAAAACAAATTGTTTCCCTTCAATTGAAAATCTTGCATTGGCAATACGGTTCGCATAGCGACCGACCAGCGCACCAAAGAAAGGGTTTCCCTTCTGCAGATAACCTGCCAGGGAATCATAACCAAGTATAATATCTCCGGATTTGCCCGATCTGTCGGGTGTCCATAATTCGAGAAGTGTTCCGCCGTAATTGGAAACAACCGCCTTCATGCCATGTCGGTTTTGTAAGGTATAGCTGTAGACAGTATCCTTACTGATCACCCCGAATACCTTCTTTTTTCCATTTTCCATAACAACGATTTCTTTGGTTTTTTCAGGTGTCTGATTGCAGCCTGTCAGGAAGCTTCCCATGATAAGATATGAAAAGACCAGGCCGGTGACTGCTTTTGCAGCTTTTTGTTTTGTTAACCGTTGAATTGACATGTCTATAAATATACAACATTTTACAGGCCCGTTCATTTGGAGGAGGTCTTATGATCAGTTGTATCAGCGGAAACGCGCACGCGCCGTTTAGCGACAAAAAATTGTTTGGTGATATCCGGCTGACTGTCGCCGGGTAATAACCCAAAAGGCTTCGGTGGATCAATCCGGCCGAAAATAACCTTGATTATGGCAGCCAGTGCCTTTTCGGGTCGCAGAAAATAAGACTAACTTTCAAAGCAAAACAAGTACTATGCTGCGGATATGTTTTTGCTGCTGTTTTTTCCTTGCGGGATGCTTTTCCAGCGTTGCCCAGGACTTTTACGATGAACCCTATCGTCCTCAGATCCATTTTTCGCCCAGGGAGCATTGGATGAATGATCCTAACGGCATGGTTTTCTTTGACGGAATTTATCACTTATTCTTTCAATATTTTCCTGACAGCACCGTTTGGGGGCCTATGCATTGGGGACATGCCATCAGTCGCGACCTGATGCATTGGTCAGAACTGCCGATTGCGCTTTATCCTGATACGCTTGGTTATATTTTCTCCGGAAGCGCAGTAGTGGATAGCAGTAATACCAGCGGTTTCGGGAAAAGAGGACAAATACCGCTTGTCGCCGTATTTACCCAACATGATCCCCGGGGTGAAAAACAGCAAACCGGCTTGTTTCAGAATCAAAGCATAGCCTATAGTATTGACAAAGGCATGACATGGCAAAAAAACCGGGGAAATCCGGTGCTGAAAACACCGGGCTTAAAAGACTTCAGGGATCCAAAACTCAGCTGGTATGCGGAAGAAAAGAAATGGATAATGACCCTGGCTGCGGGTGACCTCATTTTTTTCTATTCTTCAAAGAATTTGAAAAACTGGAAAAAGGAAAGCGAATTTGGCCGCGGTCTGGGAGCTCATGGCGGAGTTTGGGAATGCCCGGACCTGCTTCATTTTGCAATCGCGGGTAAAAAGATATGGCTCTTAATCGTCAACATGAATCCGGGGGGTATTCAGGGAGGTTCCGGCACTCAATATTTCATTGGCAACTTTGATGGCAAAAATTTTAAGTGCAACGATACGCTGACCAAATGGATGGATTACGGGCCGGACGATTATGCAGGCGTAACCTGGAGCAATACGGGCAATAAAAAAATATTTCTTGGATGGATGAGTAACTGGCAGTACGCACAGCGTGTTCCGACCGAGAGATGGAGGAGTGCCATGACCCTTCCGCGCCTGTTGAATTTAAAAAATATCCGGGGAAGGTATTTTACAACTATGACTCCGGTGCCTTCCCTGGAAAAGCTGACCCGAAAGACCCTATATTGCGATAAAATCTCTTCTGAAAAGAGATTTCCTCTATCAGGGCCAGTACGCATCGATTTTAAAATTCTCCGGCTGAATACTTTTACCATTACTTTCAGTAATGCGCTGGGTCAGGAATTAAGGGTAGGATACGACCAGGCTAAAAAATCCTTCTATATTGACAGGACCCTCGCCGGACGTTCAAATTTTGATCCGCATTTTGCAGCTGTCCATTACGGTCCCCGCATTGCCCTTACTGAAAATAGTTCAATTACCCTGGTACTGGACAATGCCTCACTTGAATTTTTTGGAGATGAAGGCCTCACCACCATGACCGAGATATTTTTCCCGGATACAGCTTTTGATGCAATGCAGATAAAATCTGCAAAGGGAGCGGGATTTCAGGAACTATTTATTCGAACACTGAAACCGGTTTGGAAAAAAGATCAAAAATGATTAGCGGTTAAATCATACGTTCTTACAGAGTCGTCATTGAGTCCAAAAACCAGCGTTGCTCCTTTTCGCGTCACAAGGTCAAGCATACTTCGGACGTCACCCCGAACCTGGAGGCCCGAAGACCTCTGGTTAACATACCTGAAATTTCCTTTTCCATCATTGAGTAAGAGCAAGCCATGATTTGCCCGGTAACGCCCGAATTTTATTCTGGTCCAGGAATTATTTCCTGCAAGAACGAGGTCTGGTTTTCCATCGCCGTTGAGATCCGAACTTGTTATTGCATAAACCGGCGATAACTGTACTTCCATAGGAAGTGGGTTG
>JANWIY010000172.1 GCA_025449645.1 Chitinophagaceae bacterium
TGTTTACACCAATGCTTTTTAGATTGTATTGATGCAGGAGAAGAAGAATATTTTCCACTCCGGGAAGGCCGTAGTTCATGGCTGCCAATAAATACTCCTTTGCCTGGTAGGATGATCCTCCGACCACAGAAATCACGGTCTTCTCGTCTCTTGAGCCCAGGCCGAACAACAGGTAGACCTTACTGAAGAAATTATAAAGTGCAGGAAGTACTAACTGGATTGGGGCCGCTCTCGGATTACTTTGAAAATATTGTACAATCCGGAGTGCTTTGGAAAGGTCCTTCCTAGCGAGCGCACCCTGCAATTCAAATGCGTTATATTCCTTACTGATTCCAACATATTTTTCGATATCATCTTCATCGATTGTTTTTCGATCTCCCAGATTTATCGACAGTTTATCTATTTCACTATTGATCCGGGTAAGGTCGTTTCCAATATGGTCAATAAGCAGGGTCATTGCTTTGGGGTTTAAGGAAAATCCCTTGGATTGAACCAATCCCAGAGTCCATCCCGGAAGCTGATTCTCAAAAACCCTTCGGGTTGATAATACCTCGCCTTTTTCTTGAAGGAGTTTAGCCAGCTTACTCCGGCCATCCACTTTTTTGTCTTTATAAGAAACAATGAATATGGTGGATTCCAGTGGATGCTGAATATATGGTTCCAGTTTTGTTATGTCCCGCATTTGCTGGGCTTCTTTCAGCAGCACCACCTGCTTTTCGGAAAACATCGGATAACGCCTGCAGGCATTCAGTACCGCAGTCCAATCTGCATCCTTTCCATAAAAAACCGACTGATTAAAGGCTTTTTCGGATTCCGGAAGCAGATTTGCTTCTGCAAATTCCATGACCTGGTTAATAAAATAGGGTTCTTCGCCCTCCAGCCAATAAATCGGCTTATATTTCTTTTTCTTCCAATCTTGTATAATCTGCTCGGCTGTCAAATGATTTCTTTTGCTGTGCGCAAGTTATTCTTTATAGAAATAAGAGCCATTTTCTGACTGGAACAGAAGTCATTTTCTGTCGGATGATTACCTTTTATCGATCTGGACTTACCAATAGGCTGAGGAGGCAAACCAGCTAAAGGCCTGTAAATGCAGCTTAAAGAAGAGGAAAATGAATTTGGCACGATTTTAGACAAAATCCACACTGGAAACAGGCCTAAACCTCGGTTTCCCGTAAAAAAAATAATTTAATAATTAAAAGATCAAACCATGAGCACTACTAATTATCCATCAGCGACTCCCCAAAGTCAGCCGCCGAAAAAAGATTTTAAGAATCTGGTTATCGGTTTACTGGCTGCCGGCTTCCTGGGAACCTGGGGTTACCTGCTTTGGAATAACAACAAGCAGGAACAGGTTCAGCAGAACCAGCAAACACAAATTGCTAAGGTTACTGACGAAAAAGGAACCCTTCAAAAGAATTTTGACGACGCATTGGTTCGTCTGGACTCACTTACAGGTTCTAATAACCGGATGCAGTCACAGTTAACAGGTGCAAATTCTGATATCGCCAAGAAGAAAGCAGAAATCAGAAGCATCCTCGGAAAAAGTCATGCTACCCAGGCTGAATTGACCAGGGCAAAATCTCTGATCAACGATCTGAATGGTAAAATCACCGATCTTGAAAAACAGGTTGCTGATCTGACCACCCAGAATACCCAGCTGACAGCTGATAAAACCCAGCTCACATCAGACAAAGAAAAACTTACTTCTGATCTTCAAACAACCACTACAGCCAAGGAAGACCTTGAAAAGAAAGTGGACATTGCTTCTACTCTGAATGCTTCAAACATAGCAGTTACTCCGGTTCATGACAGGAAAAATGGTAAAGAAAAAGTTACCACCACAGCAAAGCGTGTTGACAAACTGATCATTTCTTTTGATGTGAATAACCGTATCGCCCAGAATGGCCAGACAGACGTTTATGTTTGCATTACCGGTCCGGACGGCAAGCCGATTTCAGTACCTGCATTGGGATCTGGAACATTTGCAAGCCGCGATGAAGGAGATAAGATTTTTACTGCCAAGGTTCCTGTTGATATCGAAGCAGGCAAGACCAAATCAGTTCAGTTTGCATGGAAACAAAATACAAATTTCCAGCAAGGGAATTACAAGATTGAAATCTATCACAACGGTTTCAAGATTGGCGAAGGCGTCAGAGAACTGAAGAAAGGCGGATTATTTAGTTAAGGTTAAGGTTCTTTATATATTATGAACCGGAAGCTCATTAATGAGCTTCCGGTTTTTTATTGCCCTTTTTTAATTTTCTTCCAATTTTTTATTACCCTTTGCATTATGCGTTACCTGTTTGCATCCCGATGTTCAGGAAGGGGCAATAAAATTCATATTCAATTCTAAAACTTTCTTCGAAGTCTTTGTAACTTAAGCTGATATTAAGGGATAAGCCTTTACAGAATATGGCTAGGTTTGCATTGCGTCCTGATTACGTGTTCAGGGACTGCCTATCCGCCTGAAAAAAACCTTTAAAAAGCGGCACGAACTTATATAATTCAGAAAAATGAATATAATAGACAGTTTCTCCGAAAGGGCAAGGACCTATATTTCCGAAAGTAAAAATAATCCGGTCTATCCAACACAGGCATCGCTGAAAATGATGAAGGATTTAATAGAGCCACTTCCTGAAAATCCGATGGATGCGTCCGAGGTATTGTCCTTGCTGGATGCCAAAGGTTCTCCGGCTACCCTAAAATCTACCGGCGGCCGTTACTTTGGTTTTGTGACCGGGGGTAGCCTTCCTGCAGCAATGATGGCCAAATTAATGGCGACCGTCTGGGACCAGAATGCCGGCCTTTATGTGATGTCGCCTATTGCCGCCTTACTGGAAGAAATCAGTAGCGAATGGCTGTTGAATATTTTTGGATTACCTGCGCAAACTGCAGTCGGATTTGTAACGGGGGCGACTATGGCAAATTTTACAGCGCTTGCCGCAGCACGTCATGCACTCTTAAAAAAAGAAGGATGGGATCCGGAAGCCCGGGGCTTGTTTAATGCCCCTGAGATCACCGTGATAACCGGGAATGAAGTGCATGTTAGTCTTTTAAAAGCCTTAAACATGGTTGGATTTGGAAGAGAAAGGATTATCCGGGTTCAGGCAGATAACGAGGGAAGGATAATAGCGGAAAAGATACCAGAAATTAAAGGCCCGACCCTTCTCTGTTTGCAGGCAGGCAATGTAAATAGCGGAGCATTCGACCCCATAGAAGAAATTTGCAGATCCGTAAACAGGGAAAATACATGGATCCATGTTGATGGCGCTTTTGGTTTATGGGCTGGCGTTTCTGAAAAATTAAAATACCTGATAAAGGGTATTGAATTGGCAGATTCCATAGGCACAGACGCGCATAAATGGCTTAACGTTCCTTATGACAGCGGATTGGTATTTGTAAAAGACAGGCAAACCCTGTTAACCGCCCTTTCATCCTCAGCTGCCTACCTTCCCGAGATCGGCCAACGGGAATCGCTGCAATTGGTTCCGGATATGTCCAGGGAGGCGCGTGGGGTTCCCATCTGGGCAGCTTTAAAATCCCTGGGTAGAAAAGGCCTTCAGGATATGGTCGAAACGAATTGTCGCCATGCCCGGCAATTTGCAGAAGGTCTGCAAAAAGCAGGTTTTTCCATTCTGAACGAAGTAGTGATTAACCAGGTGCTCGTTAGTTTCGGGGATTCGTCAACCACACTGGGTGTGATAAAAAGAATACAGGAAGAAGGAACCTGCTGGTGTGGCGGAACAAACTGGCAGGGAAAAACAGCTATGCGCATCAGCGTTAGTTCCTGGGCCACAACAGACGAAGACGTAAACCTTTCACTGGCCGCGATGCTAAGTGCTGCTGAAAAAGAAATCAAAAACCAGGGGAAATCAATCCAAAACTAACTGGGGAAAAATATATTATCCGCTTTCCCGAAAACAGAAGATCAATCAATTTATTCCATAGCGTAAGAAAATCAGGATTTATGCGTTACTATTTCCAATCCCTGCCCGGCTTTCGAATTCAACCCATACCCATAACAATTGCAGATGAGATTTCTTATCCTGTTTTTCGCAGTGCTGGCCTGCTGTTCTCAAACCTATGGACAGAAACGCTGCCCCCAGTATTCCCGTTTATACACATTTTATAAGGGGAACGAGCCCAGGCTCTTTACTGAACCGCTGGGCCGCCATCCGGAATTTCCCTTTTTGCAGAAGATAAACGGTGTAACAAGTCCTGAGCTTTTTATAAAGGCGATACGCGATACCGTAAAGCAGCACAAGTGGGCAAGAGAGTTTAAAGCCTTCGACCTGTTGCTGCGCAATTCCGGGTTTACCCATGGTTACAAGGACCTTCATAATAAAAGTGTGACCAAAGTATATATCAGTCCGGGTACCCGCGGCAATCTGGGCTTCTACAATAAGGAAAAGGATGTGATCAACTACGAATATGTGATACTGAGTCCGGCAGGTGAAGACCCTGCGGGCACGTCCGCCTGGAAACTGACCAATGCCTCCGGTTGTTTTCTTTACATTCTGCACACCTGCGGGAACGGGTGGTATCCCAATGAATCCGCCGGAAGCGGGAATGAAGGGGGGGCATGTTGCAAAACGGTTACGGTGCAGCCGCAGATAAATGTCCCGGAGCAAAAGAACGACTCAGTGAAAAGGCCAATTCGCCTGACCATGAATTATTACGAGGGGAAAATCACGCCATCCCGACAAAAAAAGAAAAATTATGATACGCTTGTGCAACTCATCCGGCACAAGGACACCCTGGTCTATTTTAAAGATAAAAATATTGTACCCTGGAAGCTGGAAGTTAACGGCCGTGCGAAACAAATACAGGTTTGCAGGGACACGAGCATCCATTTGAATATTCCGGTCATCGGGGATACCGCGGCGCAAACAGACAGCAGCACGCCGGTGAATTATTTAATTGCCGACACAGTTTACAGAACGGAAAACACCAAATTCGAAAAGACCTGTCACAATAAATGGGAAATTGCACTGGACGCAGGAAGGTCATTTAATTCAATTCCACGATTGAATGATCCTATTCAGCATACGCAAACCAACGTGGCGCAACCTACGGGAGAATTTGCAATATCGAGGATTTTCAGTCATTGGTTTCAGCTTGGCGTATCCGCGTCCTATATAGTTCTTTCTTATCAGGACGATATACTTTATCCGGGAACGGTGGCGGGAACCTACAATACGGTCTATCTGGGAAAACCAATCATTCCTGTTCAGTTATTCGGAAAATTCACTCTATCGAGGAAGCTTACCGGTTTTCAGGCCAAGGTATCCTTCTCGCTTGGTTATTCCATTCCTACAAACGGCAAAATCGTAGACAACGGCACTACATTAACAACCAAACCAAATCTGAAAGGAGATTTCACAGCTGGATTTAAAATGGGAGTTGATTATTTCTTTTCCTGTAAGTTCGGTGTGGGCTTTGCTTTTGACGGACAGTATTTCAATAATAAAAGCGATCTGATAAACTACAGCATCTTCGCTCTTCCGATTACTGGTGGAATAAGATTAAGATTTTAGAATCTAAACATTCCCTTTTTTCAATTCTTCCAATGCATGGTGGGCTGCACGGGCAGCAAAAGCCATATATAAGATAGAAGGGCTTTGATTTCCGGTGCTGGTCATGCAGGCGCCATCTGTAACAAAAA
>JANWIY010000173.1 GCA_025449645.1 Chitinophagaceae bacterium
AAAGTAAAAAGTAAAAAGTAAAAAGTAAAAAGTAAAAAGTAAAAAGTAAAAAGTAAAAAGTAAAAAGTAAAAAGTAAAAAGTAAAAAGTAAAAAGTAAAAAGTAAAAAGTAAAACTCTTATGGGGAATACAAGTTCGGTTAAAATTCGCAGAGACCAATTTTTACTTTTTACTTTTTACTTTTTACTTTCTTCACTACTTCCTTAATGGAAAAATATATTCTTGCATTAGACCAGGGAACAACGAGTTCGCGCGCTATTCTGTTTGATCACAGCGGCAGAATAAAATCCGTCGCTCAGAAGGAATTCTCTCAAATATTTCCTCAACCCGGCTGGGTGGAACATGATCCAAATGAAATATGGTCATCCCAGGCTTCCGTTGCTGCCGAGGCAATAGCGAAAGCCGGAGCCGGATCAGGAAGCATTGCTGCCCTCGGAATTACAAATCAAAGGGAAACGACAATCGTTTGGGACAGGGAGACGGGCGAACCGGTTTATAATGCCATCGTATGGCAGGATCGCCGGACGGCTGTTTTTTGTGAACAATTGAAAAAAGATGGAATGGCCGGAATGATCAGATCAAAGACCGGTTTGGTGATAGATGCTTATTTTTCCGGTTCCAAGATCAGGTGGATACTCGATTACGTGCAAGGGGCAAGAAAAAAAGCGGAGCATGGGAAACTGGCATTTGGCACTGTGGATTCCTGGCTCATATGGAAATTCACCAGGGGCCGCGTGCATGTCACTGATGTAACGAATGCCAGTCGTACAATGCTGTTTAACATTCTAGATCAGCAATGGGATCAGGAGTTGGTACGCATTATGGGCATCCCGCGAAGTATGCTGCCCGAAGTAAAACAATCCAGTGAAATCGTCGGTGAAACAGAAAGCAGTTTATTCGCAGACAAAATTCCAATTGCAGGTATTGCAGGAGACCAGCATGCTGCGTTATTCGGACAGATGTGCCTGGAAAAAGGCATGGTAAAGAATACCTATGGTACGGGTTGTTTTATGTTGATGAATATCGGAGACCGGTTCATTGAATCGAAAAATAACCTGCTTACCACAATAGCGTGGAAGATCGAAGGGAAAATAAATTATGCTTTTGAGGGCAGTATTTTCATAGCAGGTGCAGTAGTTCAATGGTTGCGGGATGGTCTGGGCATTATCCGCAGTTCTTCAGAAATTGAAGCGCTGGCATTGAAAGTAAAAGATACAGGAGCTGTATATTTTGTTCCTGCGTTTGCAGGATTGGGTGCGCCATACTGGAATTCCGATGCCAGGGGAACCATTGTCGGTCTCACCCGTGGCACCACGGCAGCCCATATTGCGCGGGCAGCAGTGGAATCTATTGCATTCCAAACAAGGGATGTGCTAAAAGCAATGGAAGCGGATGCGGGACTGCCAATAAAAGAATTGAGAGTTGATGGAGGAGCTACGGCGAATAATCTGCTCATGCAGTTTCAGGCAGATCTGCTGAACTGCAAAGTGATACGTCCTGAAATTACTGAAACGACGGCACTCGGAGCAGCCTACCTGGCCGGCCTGGCCGTTGGCTTTTGGGAAAGTGTGGCCAGCATCCAGCGATTGTGGAAATCAGAAAGGGAGTTTATTCCTGAAGTGAATAAGGATGACATGAAAGCAAAAATTAAAGAATGGGAAAGAGCCATTCATGCAGCGCAGGTCTGGAGTGAAAAATGAGATACTAATTCAAATCAATTCTATATGAGCCCGTTCACTGCAGAATATATTGGCACCATGTTATTGATTTTATTGGGCAACGGAGTAGTGGCCAATGTGGTTTTGCCTGATACCAAGGGCCATAACGGAGGCTGGATCGTAATAACAACCGGATGGGGCCTGGCAGTATATACCGGCGTTCTGGTTTCCGGTCCATATAGTGGTGGTCATTTGAATCCTGCTGTTACACTAGCGATGGCTATTTCGGGGAAATTCGCCTGGGCAAGTGTCTTGCCTTATATGTTCGCGCAGATGCTGGGTGCTCTTACGGGGGCTTTATTGGTTTGGATCGTTTACCGGGATCATTTTAACCGGACCTCGCAACCGGGATTACAGCTTGCCGCATTTTCCACAGCGCCTGCTATTTACAATCCGGTAGTAAATGTGCTGAGCGAAGCGGTTGGGACATTTGTTCTCGTCTATGTTGTATTTTATATTACAGGCGCTGAAATTACGGATACACACACTTTGATCGGCCTTGGTTCTGTCGGTGCCTTGCCGGTAGCATTATTAGTATGGGTGATCGGATTATCATTAGGAGGTAATACGGGTTATGCCATCAATCCTGCCAGGGATCTGGCGCCGCGCATCATGCACACGATACTGCCGATGAAGGGCAAGGGCAGCAGCAACTGGTCATATGCCTGGATACCAATACTCGGCCCGTTTATCGGTGGAGCGATTGGAGCATTGGTTTATTTAGCTACGAAATAATATTTGGCCGACAATTGAAAGTTGACAGTTGACGGTTGACAGTTGACCGACTTCACGTGCGAATTCCCAATCAAGATCCGTCACCCGTCAACTTTCAACCGTCAACAACTTTCCATCTACCATCAACCATCAACCCTTCCGCCGTTTGCCCCTTTTTTCTCATATTCCGGCCTCATGAATGACCGTTAGACCATAAGTGTTAAGCGTGCTTGGTTCAAAGTGCTATCTTAATGCCGCATTCCTATTTTTCACCAAAACTTTAATCTCATGTACAAGATAGCCAACTTACGAAATGCACTTGCATTCGGTTTGCTCTTTTCCTGCATCAGCGGAATCGGGCAGGGCGTGATTACGTCTCCCCGAGTTCCGAGTCCTGCAGCATCTGTTTCACAAACCATTGGAATTTCAACTATCAGTGTCAATTATTCAAGGCCATCGGTAAGGGGCAGAGAGATTTGGGGTCAATTGGTTCCGTACGGCTGGAACGTTCAGGGATTTGGTGCGGGAAACCAGGCTCCCTGGCGCGCCGGAGCAAATGAAAATACCGTGCTCCAATTGAGTCATCCGGCCACTGTTCAGGGACATCAGGTTCCTGCCGGAAGTTATGGTTTGTTTTTTGTCATCAACAAAGACAATACAGGAGAAGTCATTTTATCGAAAGACAGCAAAGCATGGGGCAGCTTTTGGTATGATCCCAAACTGGATGAAATGCGCGAGAAGATTACCGTGCGCGATGGCCCGCCAGCGGAAATGCTTACTTATAATTTCGATAATATTACAAGAACGAGTGCTGACCTGGTGTTGAGCTGGGAGAAAAAACAATTTCCTGTAAAGATTGAATTTGCGGTTGACGATATTGTGATGGCCAATGCTGCAGAGGAATTAAAGAACACCGTTGGCTTTTCCTGGCAGGGATATGCCAGTGCAGCAGGGTATGCACTTCAGAACAAGGTTAACCTGGAACAGGCAACCAAGTGGGCGGATCAGGCTGTACAGCAAAACAAAAGCTTTGTAACTCTTAATATCAAGGCAAGTTTGCTGAACCTGTCAGGTAATACTGCAGAAGGTGAAAAAGTAATGAAAGACGCTATTGCCATCGCCACTGAAGTGGAACTAAATAATTATGGATATCAGATGTTGAATCAGCAGCAGCAGGATAAAGCGATTGATGCCTTCATCCTGAATACGAAGCGGCATCCTGAAAGTCCGAATGTATGGGATAGCCTGGGCGAAGGTTATGCGCTGAAAGGGGACAAGAAAAATGCGATTATCAATTTCAAAAAAGCATTGAGCATGAACCCGCCCGCCAATGTGAAGGCCAATTCAGAAAAATATCTGAAGCAGCTTGGAGCCATGTAATTCATTTTATTGCAAGGACAATCAAAAGTATCGCTGCTATGAAAAAAGCAAATCCGCTGTTGCAGTGGATTTTCTTTTTTATAATGGCAATATGGTCGGGGTGTTTTAATCAATCTTCTTTTTTTTCGGTTTTGAATGTTGTCCAGGAATTAGAGTCTACAGACTGCAATACTTTTATCTGCTGTGGACTTTCCAGGGTCACATAATAAGCGGTTCCATCTTCTCCATGAATTTCAAACAGATCGCTAATCCAATATCCGGCATATTGTTTTCTCAGAATGTTCTGAAGTTGAAAAGGCAACTGTGTGGGACTGATGAATCGGCTTACTGCCAGGAGATCACCATTTGAAGTATAATATGCATACAGGACCATGTTGTTCATGGTGAAGGAAGCTTTCAGGAAATGCCTGCTGGTTTCCCATTTAACATCCCGGGCAGTGGTAAATTCCCGGTTAAAGGAGACGATTACATTCTTGTTGATGCCAGGTACATCTGCAGCAAAGGAAAAGCCGGTGATACCAACCAGTACCAGGGCTAAGATCAGGATTTTCTTTTTCATTGTTTTGATTTTTGCTTGTTTGTTATTTGTGATTGACAATACAAAGATAGGGGTTTAGATATGTACTATGCAATACATAGTAATATGAATGGCATAATAATAGGTATGGGCGGCAGCATCCTGGTATTTACGGGCGAAACCGGCTGAATTTTGGTAAAAAAAGGGCTTCAAAAGGCTGGTCTGCGGTATATTTTGGGACTCAGGCGGTAGAAAAGCTGGGTTTCCTACCTTTAAAGCCCAAATTATTATATATGTCATTCCATAAGCTGGCCAGCATGATTTTAGGCTATTTACTGCCAATTTTTGTATTTGCCCAGGTCCATGACACTACCTATGCCGAACGGCTTGGATTTCCCAGGGGATCAAGAGTAGTCATATTGCACGTAGATGATGCGGGCATGAGTTATAGTTCCAACGAAGGAGCCATAAAGGCCCTGACGCAGGGTGCGGCCACCTCGGTAAGCGTAATGATGCCTTGTGCCTGGGTTCCGGAATTCGTTCATTTTCTAAAGGAACATCCGGAAATAGATGCCGGCCTGCACCTGACCCTTACTTCCGAGTGGAAAGACTATCGCTGGATGCCCCTGGCCGGAAAGAAAATGGTGCCTGGTCTGACCGATCCTGAGGGATGTCTGTGGGCAAGCGTTCCGGAAGTAGTAACACATGCCAGCCCGGACGAAGTTGAAACGGAAATAAATGCGCAATTGGACCGGGCAAGGAGTATGGGTTTCGAACCGACACATCTGGATACGCATATGGGGACAGTCTTTGCAACTCCTGCATTTCTGATGCGTTATATCCAGATCGGAATCAGGAACCATATTCCTGTTATGTTTCCCGGCGGAGCAGATGCGCTCATCCAGGCTCAGATGCACCTCACCGATGCCTACATTGAACAGGTTCGAAAAATGGGCAAGATGATCTGGGATGCCGGACTGCCGGTGCTTGATGATCTTCACAATTACAGTTACGATTGGAAAATACCTGCGGAAATTGCAGCCGACGACCGAAAATTACAGCAATTTAAAACCGCGAAATATATTGAAGCGCTTAAATCACTTAAGCCTGGCCTGACCATGATCATCATGCACTGCTCAGATCCTTCACCCGTATTTAAATTTATTACAGACAGCGGTCCTGTAAGAAAAGGCGATTTGCTGGCCATGATCAATCCAGAATTTAAAAAGGCATTGCAGGACCAGGGAATCGTCCTGACCACGTGGAGAGAACTGAAAGCCAGAAGGGATAAGGTCCGATAATTCACTCGACGATTAGTTTGCCGACCATCACGACGTGAATGCTACAGTAATAATCATCTGTTTCTTCAACAGCCATTTTCCAGGATTTTCCGGGAAGCAGGTTTGAGGACGACCAGAGGTTGTTTGGAACCTGGGTAACATCATGCGAAACAATATCCTTATTTACCCATTCCACTGTATCACCCTTATGCACGGTGAGCAGTGCCGGCTGAAATTTCATTTGATATATTTCAATCGTAAAGGTTTTAGGTTTATATTTTTCCGGAGTTGGCGTGGTGGAACAACCTGCTAAAATAATAAGAGGAAATACCAGGACAAGGGCATTCCCCCCGAATGTGCGGATGCTCATCATTTGGAAATCTCGGTTTGAACCATTTCAGCATGTTGAAGATGGGCTTTCAATGTAGGCACCACCTGCTGCAGTAAGCCCTTTAATTCTGCATTCTGAGCCTGTGGAATCAAAATGGTTTCTACTGCATTGATCACAGCCTTGTGGTAAGCCACTTCATTGTCGATATAGGCTTTGTCAAAATCTTTGGCTGATTTTGAATTTAGCATCTTTTGAGTTTTCGCATTGTCTGCCACCATTTTCTTACTGACAGCATTATCTTTTGGCGTCACTTTCAGCTTGGTGACCAAAGCAACGGCCTGATCGATAACTGCCTGATGGTCACTCGCCATGGTATGCGCGAATTTCAGGATTTCGGCATTTTTTGATTTTTTCTGGGCAATCTGGGCAAAACCGATATCACCCTTGTTAGCTACTACGGCAACAGAAGCGATCTCATCATCAGCGAGTTTGGGCGTCTGCGCATTGCTTGTCATGGTCTGCAAGACGAAAATTGCCAGGGTCACGGAGGCCCAGGCGGTGAAGGTTTTTAGCATTTTCATTTTCATGATTTTAAATTGTTCAATCCTATTGGAGTCGGATCTGGTAAAAAGGTTACAGGAAATTTTGGCGTAATTTTGTAACCTTTCCGGGAAAGGAAACTCTAATCAGCAGTTTTATGGACAATTCGAATCAGCTGAAACTTTCGGAACCAGAAATTGTTTCTGATCATGAAATTATTGCCAGGGTTCTGAAGGGTGAAAAGGAACTTTATGCGCAGATCATTCGCAAGTATAATGCGCGGCTTTACCGGATAGGGATGTCCATTATTGACAATAATTCGGAGGTAGAAGATGTAATGCAGTCGGCTTATATCAAAGCCTATGAAAATCTGGCCAGGTTTGCCTTTAAATCGAGTTTTTCCACCTGGTTAATCCGGATCCTGATCAATGAAAGCCTTTTGCAGCTAAAAAAAAGAAAATTGTCCGTTCACCTGAATGACCTTATGATGAATAGCGAATTATCCCCGAAATATACCGTAGATCCCCAAACGCCGGCTTCCCAGTCTCTCAATTCGGAATTAAAACTCATATTGGAAAAATCCATCCGGCAACTTCCTGAAATTTATCGCACAGTTTTCATCATGAGGGAGATTGAAAATATGAATGTGGTAGAAACAAAGGAGTGCCTCGATATCAGCGAAGCCAATGTAAAGGTCCGGCTTAACCGCGCAAAGACCCTGCTGAGAGATTCATTGAGCCGGTATTACAAAAAGGAGGATATCCTTCATTTTCATCTTTCCCGCTGCGACAGGATGGTAGAACGCGTTCTAACGGAAATCAAAAGCCTTCCTGCTCCCGGCAACATGAGCACTGTGTTTGTATAAATACCACAAAGGCTTAAAATATATTCCTAAGACATTCCTGGTTGAAATAATACAGCCTGGCTTCAAACAGCTCTGCCATATTATCTGCACGAACCTTGGTTTCTTCCGCTTTTTCTTCCTCAAACAGCTCATCAACCCTGGCCCTGAAAAAATTTAACCATTGCTGATCGTGTGCATCGTTATCTGAACTGCGCGAAAATTTTTTTGAACAAAACCAAACCTGATTTGTAGAAAGGGGTAAACAAAGTAATATGAAAAGGACAGCAACAGCTCATTGGAAAGGAACTTTAAAAGAGGGGAAAGGGGAAATAACTACCCAGAGTACCACTTTGAACAAAACGCAATATTCATTCAAGACCCGCTTTGAGCAGGGGGTAGGGACCAATCCGGAAGAATTGATCGCGGCTGCGCACGCCGGTTGTTTCACCATGGCCGTGGGTGCTGCGCTTACCCAGGGAGGATTCACGCCCGGCGATCTGGAAACAGAAGCTATCCTGGACCTTGATATGGCCGCATTGCGCATCACCGGTATTCAGCTGGAATTAAAAGGTTCAGTCATATCCGGGGTAACTGAAGCCAAATTCAAAGAGATTGCGGAAGCTGCAAAGGCAAATTGTATAGTTTCCAAAGTGCTCAGTGTACCCGTCACTTTAAATGTTTCTTATAAATAATGCCATGTTCACGATACCAGCCGGGATCAGCAAATTACCAATAGTAAAGCTTATGATTGCCACTTCCGTTTTCGCCGGTATGTTTATGGCCTGCCGGGGCCAGCATAAGTCAATTACCGTTGGAGACAAGGTCCCGCTTTTTACGCTAAAGGATCAAAACGACAGCGTATTTAATATTTCGGATTATATCGGAAAGAAAATCCTGGTTATCTATTTCTATCCCAAGGATGAAAGCAGCGTATGTACGAAAGAAGCCTGCTCTTTCCGGGACGCTTATTCAGATTTCACGAATGCGGGAGCCATGGTGGTGGGTATTAATGGCGGAACCGTAGAGAGTCATAAGCATTTTCAGCTCAAGGATCAATTGCCTTTTACTTTGCTAAGTGATCCGGGAAACAAGGTCCTGAAATTATTTGCTGTTAAAAGTAAATTCATGATATCGGGCAGAGAAACTTTTGTGATCGATAAATCCGGAAAAATCCGGTTCACCTACGACTCTTTTACTAACGGTCCTGCCCACGAAGCTGAAGCGCTTAAGTTTATCAGGACCATGCCGTCCTGATCTGCTTATTTGAAAAATTTCTTCGTATTCCCTTCGTCGCCTCCGGCTTTGTAGTAAGTACGGAAGTATTCATCTGCAGAAAGGGGCCCGCTTCCTTTGATCGCAAAAAGAATGAGCAGCAAAAGAACAAGGATTGAAAGGATCAATTCAGAACTGCTTTGTCCTGCCGTTTTAATATTCACAAAGAAGGCAGCGAATATAAGAATGGGAATCTGAACGATTGAAGAAGTTCTCGTAAAAAGTCCGACTGCAATAAATAATCCGCCAAGCAGGTTGAAAAAAGTGACCAGGAAAACCAGCACCCCGGAATTTTGCGAAAATACGGATACACCTGACTCCTGGATCATGGATTTCAGTCCGGCCGTGTCCCGGATAAAACTGATTGCCCTCCAGAGTAGCGTAAGCCCCAGCACGATTCTCAATACGGTCAGCCAGCGGGGTTGATCATTGGTCTTTTCAGTAATGTTTGATTCTGGCATATAGTTTTTTTTTTCTGATATAAAGGGCCAGTTCACTATTTGCATTCCTTGCGTAAACTCACAACCGGATAATAGCAAATCCGCTCTGTTGATTATTTTTATATGGTACGGCCACTTCTTCCGCCGAGATGCGTCGGGATTCCTGAAAATGAAGTGTTCTGTTCATTTTCCAGAATATCAATGCATCATCCGTAGGTTCCCCATGTGTATTCAGGGTAGTCGCCGTACTGAATTCATCGCTCGATCTCATTGTGCTGTTATAAATTATATACAATTTATTTCTTACCGGGAAGACGAGATAGGATAGGGAAGGGGAATTCAATTCAGTTGTTTGTTCCGCATTGATGATGCCGCTCCAGGTGCTGTCCCCGGCTTTAACAGGAAAATAGAACATGGTCAGATTGCCCCTGTTGAATACGGAACGGATTCCCTGCAGGCCTTTCCGCTCAGTATATCCATTTTTGTTAAGCTCCGACAGGCTGTTTTCTTTGGCAGAGAAATTTGTAGCCAGAACAACCGGGTCCCATAGATCATTGTACTGGCCCTGCGAGGCATTCGAATTCTCCGGTCTTCCGTATTCCTTAAAAAGCATATAGCCCTGACCAGGGACTGCAATAAAACTTTCGTTGCTCAGGCTTTGATTTTTCAGACTTCCGGCCAGCGTATTGAAATGGTATGATGAATCGAAATCGAATTTGTTTTGCGAAATTGAATAATGGCTTACCTGAACATTTTTTAAAGAAGTATTCCGGTACCTGGATAATAATCCAACACTCATTTCCTGTTGATCATTATTGATTGACATCGCAACATCCTCCATCGAATAATAAGGCGAGAGGGGCAATTCCTGGTAATAGAAACTTTTTCCGTCATTGTAAAAATGAAATAGTAAATAATTATTATTGGTCCTGGAGGAAGAAGCCATTAACCAGTCCCCGTTATTGGCCAGTTTTATGGGCAGGTTGTCAAAACTTTCCGCAGGAAAGGAAATATAATCGTCCTGGATACAAGGCTGGGTAAAATAGGGATGGTCCAATATGGTATGATAAACTATTTTCCATTCTGCATCAAAAAGAACAACATGCATTCGCGGGGACTGGGAGGGCCTGAATTCAAAACCGATCAGGAGGTTTTTCGAAAGATCCTCTGAGCGGGCAAGGATGAAACTGGTAGCCTGCGCAGAGAAAGGAAAGCTATCTACCAGCCGGCTGCTTGATTCTGGTGCAACGTTTTCATCATAATGATTGACAACCAGATTTGTTTTGCCGGGTGCCCGGACGAGGACCAGCTGATCAAATGATAAGTTACCTGCAACGAGGTATTCTTTGATGGTTCCGTCCACCCTCAGGGCGGGAATTTCCTTTATAAAATTCAGCCGGTTATCAAATACGGCAAATCGTTGGCCTTCCAATTGGAAACTCGTGCTGTGATGGCTGGTTACCCTGCGGAATTGTTCCTTTTCGATCCAATAATTATCACCGGATTTTCCTATCACCTGAATTGAATTGGAAGAGCGAAGGCCAATAGAAGAAGAATAGCTCACGCGCTGTGCAAATAAAAAACCTGGTAAAAGGATGATGGAAAAGAAATAATATGGTGGGTTTCTGGCCACGGGGAATAAGCACGCTTAAGTTAGCATTATTTTGAATAAGAACAGGAAAGGTTAACACTCATTTACGCCCTGAAAATTTATCCGCATTAAACTGGCCGGATTGGCCCCTTGGGATGGACAAATTATGCCAGTCCTCACCGCAAATCATTTTTCCCAGGAAAACAATTTGCCCTGAATGATAGGCATAGTGTGCTAGTTGCCGGTTTATGGCTTCGGTGACCGTATGTTTTTCATTACGGATCAATACCGTTTTTAAAAGATCGTCACTGCCCAACGGCTCCAATGCTCCAAAAACGCAGCTCCAGCCTTTCTCCCATGAAGCCAGTATTTCTTCTTTTGTCTGATATTCATTTTCAAATTCCATATCCCGGTTGCGCCAGTTTTTTTCGCCGTCTGTTATAAGAAAATCTGTAAATCGTGAAAGCATATTCCCAACCATATGCTTAACAATGATGGCGATACTGTTGCTTTCTGAATTGTATTGCCAGCTCAATTTGTCTTCAGGGACCTGCACTATTGCCTTTCCTCCCAAACCTTTGTACAGCACAAATTGTTTTTTAGCGCTTTCCAGCCAATTATTTTCCATGGTTTTATTTTTTTGGAGTGCCTGGCTCAAAGTCCTGATCGGGAAACGAAGAGGTTGCGGGCACCCTGATTACATTAAATTCATGCTTTGTTGCCTGGTGACAACTGTTGCATGTGTTTGTTAGTATTAAATAACCTTGTTTGAAGGAGGAACTGTTTTCTTGTTGAATGTATTTGGTCAGGCTGTCCAGCGGCGGTATAATCATGGGCATGAAATGAGTTTCCGGACGGTCACTGCAATACCTATTTATATCCGTTAAATCCTCCCTGATTTCATTTATTTCAAAAGCGGCCAGTTTCCAGTTTGCATTTTTACCAGCAAACCAAAGTTTTTCATGATGCAATTGTATACTGCTCATGAATTCGCCCAGCCCCGGCCGGTATGCATTATCTATCATTTTTTGCAAGCTGTCAATCCTGGCATTCAATAATTTTTCGTTTTCGCTATGATGTCGGGTGCAGGCCAGCAGACAAAGCATGCATAAGCAGATTGATAAATTTGATTTCATTCTAAATAGGGGTATTCGTTATGGGTTATGGGTTATGAGTTATGGGTTATTGGTTATGGATTATGGATTATGGATGATGGATAATGGATTATAGGCCTGGTCAGTCTTGTCAGTCTGATTCCGGAGACCTGGCCTAATTCATAACCCATAACTCCTAACCCTTATACCGCCCTATCCCAAACTGAAATAACCACCCTGGTTTCAGATCAAAATTACGATTCTTTGATTTTTCCTGTGGAGGTGCTGCCTGAAGACCAGGCATTTTCGATTTTAGGATTGGCCGGGGTTGCCAAAATACTAATGAAATTAGTAAAATGTTTATTTTGAGAGGCATATATGAAAACACTTAGAAAACGCGTTTATTTATGTTATAAGCTGGGTCGATTTACCCTTTTAAAACGGCATAAATCCATATTTTGTGAAATTGAAACGCCTGATCCCCACACAGGGGAAGACTGTCATTACTCGCTTATATCAGATACTCCTTATTATTGGCTTTTTCTTTTCATTGGCCTCCCAATCGAGGGCTGCAAACCGCTTTTGGGTTGCGGCAGGGGCGGGTAACTGGAGCAACATGGCGAACTGGTCAGCCTTATCCGGAGGTGCGGGGGGTGCAACCGTTCCGGGAGCCGCAGACGCCGTCACGTTTAATAACGGAGGGCTTGGCAATTGCAATATTGATATCGTGGTTGGTATAACGAGCATAAACGTAAATGCAACATATACGGGAACCATAACCCAGAATGCGAATACCATCACGGTCTCCAACACGGCTACTTTCGCGGGCGGCATTTTCGCCGGCGGTTCTGCCGACATTATCATTGCAGGAGTCTTTACGAATTCCGGGAGTGCTTTTACATCGACCACCGGTGCGCTTGAACTAAGAAGCAATGCAGCTTTCACAGGAGGATCTTTTACGCATAATAATGGTACGGTAAGATTTAATGGCCTCACGGTCGGAGCACCGAACATAACCGGAACCAGTCCTTCGTTTTATATTCTTGAATTGGTTGGACTTGGAAAAACGTATACTTTTTCTTCCACCGGGAATATTACCGTTAACCATGCCCTGAATGTCAGCGGATCATTGTCATGCGTCATTAATACAGGCGTGTTCGACGAACTCGGAGATATCAATATAACCAATTCTGCTACAGGCGGAGGAGGAAATGCACTGATCAATATCGATGGATCGGGCACCCAAAATTACAATGGTGCTTCGGCAGCAAATGAAGGCGCACTGCCTCAGCTGACGATCAATAATTCAGGAACGGTAAATCTCGCAGGTTTCCCTTCCGTGGATGATAATTTTACCTATACGGCCGGGACCATCAACCCAGGCGGCTCCACTTTCTGCTTTGTAAGGTCCACCGCAGGCACATATACCATCAAGGGAACTGTTGCCTTAAACAATATAGGGTTTGACGCAGAAGCTACGCTTAATGTCACGTTTGCAAGCGGCACTGTGCTGACAGCGGCCGGTAGCCTCATCATAAGCGGAACAGCCAATATCAATTTAAATTCAGGTGTGGCGGGTGCGACGGCGATCCAGGCAATGGGAGATATCCTGGTGAATAACACAGGCGCAGGAGGCGGAACTTCGGGCATATTGATCAATGGAACAGGAGCGCAGGCTTTTACCAGTACGGTCCCTTCAGGCGAAGGAAGGATGCCCTATATTACTATTCAAAAAACTGCAGGAACCCTGGTGTTGAGCGGTATTATTTCCGAAAGACGAGACTGGACCTATGTCAGCGGAACCGTTGATGCCTTTACTAATTTATCCACTCTGGCATTTGGCGGCGGTAATCTCACAGTCACCAGTAACGGGATGAATTTTTACAATGTTGCGGTTACTGCAAATACAACGACACTCGGAAATAATTTATCGGTTCTAAAGGATCTAGACTTCACCGGAGGTGTTCTGGCAGCCGGTGGCAATACGATCAATCTGAATGGAAACTGGAACAATACCGCAGGAAGTTTTACGGAGGGCACCAGCACGGTAAACCTTAATGGATCCGCTATACAAACCATTGCAAACTCTGCGGGTGAGAATTTTTATAACCTGACTGTGAATAATTCAGGATCCGGAATTCAGTTGGTAAATCCAATTGACGTAAGGAATACCCTGAATATGAATCTGGGAAATATTAATCTGAACGGACAGGCGCTTACGCTCGGCATATCAACAGCCAACAAGGGCACGCTTGTGCGCACGAACGGAACGATGATCAATTCAGGATCTTTTACAAGATGGTTTAATTCGTCAACCATTCCTGACGGGTCGGTCGCAGGCCTCTTTCCTGTGGGTACAGCAACGGACTACCGTCCATTTAATGTTTCCGCACCTGCGACCAAGCCAAGTACCGGAGGTACTATTACGGTGGCTTATACGGATGCGACGACCAATTCCATTGTATTCATCCCGGACGGAGCTTTCACGGTGGTTTTGAGAAAAGATCTTAACTGGGCCCTGAGCACAGGAAACGGATTGGCCGGAGGAACCTACGATCTGGAGGCACAGGGAACCGGGTTTGGCGAAATCGGCAATCTAACTGACCTGCGGTTGACCCTCGCCAATTCTGTTGCGGGAAATCCGGGGGTGAACGCAGGAACCGTCACAGATCCGCAGATAAACAGAACAGGTCTTTCTTTTGCTAACCTGACAAATACTTTTTTTATAGGGTCCGTGAATGCAGTGAGCACCACTTTACCGGTTAAGTTGATTTCATTTACGGCTACACTTGAAAACGGGATCGTAAAACTGGATTGGGAAACATCAGAAGAAATTAACAATGACCATTTTACTATTGAACGTTCCTCAGATGCTATCAATTGGCAGGACCTGCAGTCAATCAGCGGATCAGGAAATAGTAATACCGACTCCTATTATGCGGAATATGATGCAAATCCCATTTCAGGGATATCATTCTACCGCCTCAAACAAACGGACATAGACGGGAAGGAAACTTATTCAATGATCAGGAGCATAACAATAGATAAGCAGGCATCAATAAATGTTTATCCGAATCCGGCAACCAATTATATAACTGTAGACCAGCTTAATATTGAGAAGGCTGCCGTTGCGCTGTATAACAGCAATGGACAAAGGATGCAGGTCGCCGTGATTTATAACGGAACCCGTGCAACCCTCTACGTTTCAGGTACCGCGCCAGGAATTTATTATGTTCAAATCAGGCAAGGCAATTCCGTAGAGACCAGAAAAGTAGCAATAGCGAAATAATCATTTACTACCTGCCATATGGGATATCATATTTCCTTTCGATTGTTTATAACCCGAAGGAATATCGAATAATGATTCAGGCAGATTTTTCTTTTCCGCTTTTACGAGTTCCATGCTCATGGAATATCCATTTCCCCCCGCTTGCATTTTTACAATAAATCCGCCACATCCTGCCTGTTCCAGGGCTTGCAACATGCCGTCCTTGTAGCTATGAATGGATGTGAGCTTTTTATAAATATCGTAGCCGGGTACTTCCGTGCTGGTCCATAAATCGGAAGTAGAAGTGGACTTGAAAACTCCGCTGCCTGTGGTGGTTGTTAATTTTGAATGAATGCATTTGTATCCCCGCACAGATTCAACACCGATCCGGCTAACCCGATAAGTTTGCAGTCCTGAATTTAACAGCGAACTATCTATAATATTCAGTGAATAGGTTTTACTTTCCGGGTAAAGGCTTACACTGAATTTGGGATTGCCGGCGCGACCGATAACAATCATTTCATTGGTCATGACACCCGGCATATTGATCCTCATTTCGGAACGGCCATTTCCTGCATTGGTAAAGTATAGGTTTGCCGTATCCTTACCCGTGCCTCCACGGCTCGAAGTGGAGATTGTGAGCGTTTGGTATTCAACCCCGCTGCCTCCGGTGCAGGTCATGAAACTTTTAATAGCGGCCGCAGAATCGGCAGCAGAAACACCGCCACCACCTACCAGCAAACCCAATGCCTTCATGGTCATGTCACCCGCAGAACTGTCGTTCGGATTCTGGCGGGCAGCGTCTGCAAATGCCTGCAATATTTTGTTCGGCATTACCGTATCGCCCGGAGCGGATGCAGCACTAGCTGTTTTCGGATTGACCTGCGCCTTATTGTTCGGTTGCCCCTGGTCGTTATTTGCAACAGCGTCAAATAATTTTTTTAAAGACTGCGCGTGCAATGGAGCGCTGCATGTCAGCAGGGCAAGTCCGGTGATCAGGACAAATTTTATATTTAAATTTTTCATAAAACTTGTTTTATGATGAGGCTTTTATAAATGTGGGAGCATTGTTATTTACCACATCAAAATTGATTTTCTAAAGAGACAGGCGATTTAATAACCGACGAACGTATATTTATAATCGGCAGAGGTCCCAGGCTGGATCATTGCTGAACAGCATAGTATCGAAATCGGACAGTGAGGACCCTGTTGCTTAGCAATAAACCATTGATTGGTAAGCTTCTACCTCTTTGGCATCTGCTTGGAGCGCTTAAATTGGGAACCAGTTTTTTTCCGTATTTCCTTTTTCCGGATAAAAGCTTTAATCAGACATCACTATGTTTAGAAACTATTTCAAAATAGCGTTCAGAAACCTGTCAGGAAATAAAATATTTTCCTTTATCAACATCTTTGGTTTGGCTGCAGGCCTGGCTACCTGTACTTTGATTGTGCTCTACATTTTCAGTGAACTGGGCTACGATAGAAAGTTCAACGATGCCGGCCGCATATACAGGATCGTTTCCGCGGGACAAACAAAAACCGAGACAAAAGATGCAGAAAAAACAAAAGGCGGATCAAAAGAAAAAGACTGGGCAGCCACTTCAGCGCCTATCGCCTGGGGATTAAAAGCAGACTTGCCGGAGGTTGAACAGGTCGCACGGCTCCTTAAATTTCCGACACTTGACAAAATGCTTTTGAAATATGAACATGCTGATGTAAGTAAGGAATTCTATGAAACCAATGGATATTATGTTGATTCCACATTTTTCCAAATTTTTACCTATGATTTCAAATATGGCAATGCGCAGACCGCTTTGAATGAACCCAACAGCATGGTGATTTCAGAAGAAGTGTCCCAGAAAATGTTTGGCAACGAAGACCCTGTAAGCAAATCAGTCAATATAGGAATGCCGTACGGAAATTTCAACTACACCGTAAAAGGAGTCTTTAAAGACAAGAATATCAAATCACATATTCCCGCACATTTTTATCTTTCTATGCGAAATGGGGACATAGGGACATGGGTGGAAGTTCAAAGCAGCTGGGCTACCAATAATATTTTTCATACTTATGTAAAACTAAAAGAGGGAGCGAGCGCTAATAGTTTTGAAAAGAAACTGGCTCCCTTCATTGACCGGAGAGCCGGTTCAGATCTGAGGGCGATGGGCATTTCCCGTCAGTTGTTTATTCAGCCTTTGGAGGATATATATCTGCATTCTGACCTTGACGATGAAATCGCCGCCAACGGTAACCTGAACTTTCTTTACATGCTTGGCTGCATTGCGCTTTTTGTATTACTCATCGCCTGCATAAATTTTATGAATCTTTCTACAGCCCGTTCAGGAAAGAGAGCAAAAGAAGTGGGAATCCGCAAGGTATTAGGTGCAGAAAAAAAATCGCTGGTTTTTCAATTCCTTGGCGAATCCATCTTAACAAGTGTCATTGCTCTATTGCTGGCCATATTTTTAGCCAGGATGCTGCTGCCGGTTTTTAATAGCCTGACTCAAAAAAATCTGCATCTTTTGAGTGAACCGGGGCTATGGGTATGGATTTCCAGATTAACTTTTTGTACAGGCATATTTTCAGGGCTTTATCCTGCCTTTTATTTGTCGGCATTCAGGCCCATTACCGTACTAAAAGGAAAGTTATTAAATAATTTCTCTGCAACTACCATTCGCAAGGGATTGGTTGTATTTCAGTTTGCGATTTCCATTTGCCTTGTTTTGGGAGCCATTATTATCGGCCAGCAGTTAAATTATTTGAATAGTCAGGAACTTGGATTTAATAAAAACCAGCAGATCATATTACCGTTGCGGGGTAAAGCTGAAATAAAAAACTATGCAGCCCTTAAAAACGAATTATTAAAAAACCCGGATATCAGGAGTGTGACAAGCGGTTCTACCTATCCTGGTATTGCGAATGCAGAGGATATGCCTTTCTATGCGGAAGGGAAAAATATTAACGACGCCGTGGACGTTCATCTGGCAACGGTTGAAAATGATTATTTCAAAACACTGGGTCTTACTATAACGGAGGGTAGGCCTTTTTCAAAAGAGTTTACTTCGGATTCGAATAGCATCATCCTGAATGAAGCTGCAATCAAATCGTTGGGATACGACAGCAGGACAGCCGTGGGTAAAAAATTATATTTTGACTTTCAGGGGAGTCATAGTACAATGCAGATCATTGGGGTGGTGAAAAATTTCAATTTTGAAAGCTTATACAATTCCATAAAACCATTTGGATTCACCATCAGCATGGGTAACAGGTATAGCTATCTTATTGCCAGCTTTAAAACTGGACATTATAGCCGCCTGGTAAAGGATGCAGAACAATCCTGGGAAAAGATTAATCCCGGAATACCTTTTGTGTATTCATTCCTTGATAAAGATTTCCAGCAGAATTATGATAAAGATCAGCGGACATCTGGTATTGTCCGTTACTTCACTTTTATCGCAATCCTTATTGCCTGCATGGGTTTATTCGGATTGTCGGCCTTTTCTGCCGAACAACGTACCAGGGAAATAGGAATACGAAAGGTGTTAGGCGCAACTGTAGGAAATATTACCGCATTGCTTTCCATGGACTTTATCAGGATGGTACTGATAGCCATACTTATTGCATCTCCTTTGGTATGGTATGGTATGAATAAATGGCTGCAAAGCTTTGCATACAGAGTTCCTATCAACTGGTGGGTATTTCCGGCTGCGGGTGCAGTAGCGGTTATGATTGCGTTGATCACCATAAGTTTCCAGGCCATAAAGGCTGCAGTTGCCAATCCGGTAAACAGCCTGCGTTCAGAATGAATTCCCTTAATTCACTTTAGCTATTTATATCTGAGTTTATAAATCAGAATGATGCAGGCGAAAATAAGGGTTACCCCATTTGCCAGGGCCACAGGTAGGTTTTTATCTGTAATACCATAGATAAGCCAGAGCAGGGTTCCTAATGAAAATAAGGTATACATCCCCAGGGAGATGCTCGATGTGTTTTTTGTTCTTATGGTTTTTATTGCCTGGGGAACAAACGAAATGGTTGTACCTGCAGCAGCAAAAAGCCCGATGATAGTAGAAAAATTCATTTTCTATTTAAGCACGAGAGAATCCAATATACTGTAATTTTTCTGTACCATGCGAATATATTCTTCCATTCGCACCGTTGCAATAGTTTCGTTGGAATGATTCAAGCACCGGGAAATGGCCAGATGCCGTCCGTCTTGCTGGATTTAATATGAGGTGGGAAGTAAGCAGGTGACCGCTTTCCGGGAGCACAGATTTGCGATCTATTTTTTTACGGGCACTTCCAAACTGATGCTTACCGGATCTCCAACGGAGCCGCCGGATTTGCCAATTTTATAATCTTCGCGATTAATGGTGAACTCTCCCTTAAAAACTCCAGTATTTCCATTTTGAGTAAACGTGAATGGAATATCTATGGATTTTGTTGTTGCTTTTATTGTAAGGTCACCTAAAACTTTATAACCTGAAGAAGTTTTTTCAATTTTCTTTGATTTGAAACTGATCACCGGGTATTTATCCGTGTCAAGCCATTCTTCCTTGTTGCGGAGATCACTGTTGCGTAAGGATATTCCGGTACTTACTGTTTTAGCTTCTATAGTTGCAGAAAGTGAACTGCCTGCCAAATCCTTTTCACTGAACTGAAGGTTTGCTTTTAATCCGGTAAAATTGCCATGCACGGTTCCGAAGGGTCCTTTTACTGAAAATGATATTTTAGCGCCTGCTGCGTCCACATTCCAATGTTCTGCAAGCATCATTCCGGCCATTACAGTTATTATGGGGATAATGAATAAAGATTTCATGTCAACTGTTTTTGTGTTTTCGATTTATGATAATAGGTCAGCCTTTGCTTAGCGGCCAACAAAAAAATGAACTCCCGCATAAAAATCCGCTCCCTCCATATTGCGCAACCCCAATAACCCGCCAAGTG
>JANWIY010000174.1 GCA_025449645.1 Chitinophagaceae bacterium
ACTGGACGGTTGGAGCAGCCTGGGAACTGACCAGGGAAAATTTTATGGCAAATCAGAAATTCTTTGATTTCTTAAAGATCAAGGGCTCTGCGGGTACATTGGGCGACCAGGCCGTACCGACCGGGGTATACTATCCATCTTATCCCGGCGTGACTTCCAGCGGAATAACGGTTTGGCCTAATCCTACAGGTGGTTTTAATTTTAATAACACCTATGGGAAAGCCTATATCGCTTCACCAAATCTGCATTGGGAAAATGTTCACCAGTATGAAATGGGTGTCGAATTTGAGGCGTTCCAACGTCGTTTGCATGTCGAAGCGACCTATTTTAACCGCAAGACATTTGGGGCAATGGGCCTCTATCTTATTGCCGGGGTCAATCAATTGGAGAACCTGGTCAATATTCAGAATACGGGTCAGGAGTTTGCAGCGTCCTGGAACCAGCCCTTCAACAAGGATCTCAGCATAAACATTTCCGGAAATATCACCTTTCTTCAGAATAAGGTGTTGGGCTTCACTGATCCATCCTTTACTTACATCGATGCCACCAGCCAGAACAATGCCCAACAGGATAGCCGTACTATCGCAGGTCAGCCGGTCGGCGAGTTTTTTGGCTATGTTGTGAAAGGTGTTTTCCAAAGTTATGCGCAGATCCTGGCGTCACCCGTGCAATCCTCCTTAGGGCAGGTGAGACCCGGTGATTTGATATATGCCGATCTCAGCGGGTCAACACCTGGAAAACCCGATAATGTTATCGACTCAAAAGACCGGACCTATATCGGTAACCCTACACCCAAGTTTACGTACGGAAGTTCTGTGACCGTGAACTATAAGGCCTTTAATTTGGGTATCGATATCGGCGGCGTATGGGGGAATAAAATTTTCCGCGCCTGGGGTTCCCTGGAGGCACCCTATACGCGTTCCAATTATGCCGCCTTCCAGCTGGATGCATGGCATGGAGCCGGAACTTCGAACTGGACGCCTCTTCTTAGCCAGGCCGATCGGGTGAACTATGTAGGGTCGACTTACAGCATCGAAAACGGTTCTTATGTTCGTATTCGCAATCTTCAAATAGGCTATACTGTTCCCCAACACATTTTTTCAAAGTCATCCGTTGTAAAAGCTGCACGTGTGTACATCAATGCACAAAACCTGATCACCTGGAAGAATAACTCCGGCTATACGCCGGAATTCGGCGGCTTCCAGCAATATAGTTCGTTGCAGTCCGGCAATACGGTTGGAGGCGCCTCCATTTCATTCCCTCCGAATCCATTGCAATTCGGTATCGATCAGGGTGGCGGAGCAATCCCCAGAATTATTACCGGCGGGGTAAGTGTAACCTTCTAAATTTAAAAATTGTCCATTATGAAAAATAAAATAAAATCATTCACAGCTGTACTGGCATTTGCGGGTATTGCAATCCTGCTTAACAGCTGTAGTAAATTTTTAAACAGGCAGCCTTTATCTGCGACCCAGGACGATCTGGGCAGCGGTAGCGGAACGTTTGAAGCGAAAGCGCTTGGATTGTATTCGGCATTGCGCAATAGCGGCGGATTCAGTACATTACCCTGGCTGGATTTCAATTCGATAAGAGACGATGATGCTCAGAAGGGCAGCAGCGTTTCGGATGGCGCCGAAATCAACGCGGAGTTTGAAACGTTTCAATACACCAAGGACGATTGGGCTACCGATTCGTATTGGGGGGATCACTTCAACATGATCCAATTGGCGAATGAGATCATTCACGATGCGGATTCCCTTAAACCGAAGGACGAAGGGTCGTTAAGAAATGTCGGGGAGGCTTGTTTTTTCCGGGCGTATGCCTACTTCGACCTGCTTAAAGCATACGGGGAAATATACCTGCCTTTGGAAAACTTTTATTACACCTCCCCCAATCAGCAGATTGTACCGAATGCCAAGCCCGGAGAGATCTTCGCATTGATCGATTCCGACCTGACTGTCGCATCGGCTTACTTACCTTTGACATGGGCTACAGCAACCGGTAATTCCTATTTTGGCAGATTGACACAAGGCGCGGCAAATACATTGTGGGCGCAAACCTATTTATGGCGCGGCAATTGGGCGAGGGTCATCGGTCTTTGTAATACGGTGGTCAATTCAGGACAATACCATCTTGATCCGAGTTTCATCGATATCTGGAAAGACGGATTGAATGGGGCGGGTAAGTGTGGCCCTGAATCAATATTCGAACTGGTAAATTATGTAGGGCCAAACCAATCGCCCTGGATTGCAGTTCAATGGGGTACTTCTCAAAATGTCCGGCAAGGAGGCGCCAGCGTTGATTGGAATCTTGGTTGGGGATGGAATGTTCCGACACAGGTCCTGGTAAATGCCTGGGATTCTACCGACCCCAGAAGGAATGAGACGATCCTATTCTCCGGTCGATATGATGGCGGTACCGCAACTGGCGGTTATGGGAATACGCTTCCGGCGTATAATCCCGGTGTCGTGCTCGATCAGCCTTATTGGAATAAAAAGGCATATTCCGATCCGCAAATGAGACAATATACCGGACAGATCGGTAGTGCCGGCGGAGCTGACTGGATCGACCATCGAATTTTGCGTTATGCAGATGTGGTCTTAATGCTGGCTGAAGCATCCAATGAAACGGGGGATGGGGCCACGGCTGCCAAAAACCTGGAGCTTATCAGAAGCCGGGCAGATGGCGATTCCGATATTACCCGTAAATATGTTCCTTATATCCCATTTGTAAGTCAGACTCAGATGCGTACGGCCATTAAGAATGAACGCCGTTGGGAATTCGCATTGGAAGGCTACCGTTTCTATGATCTGGTTCGTTGGGGGGACGCTGCATCGATATTGGGCAGTTTGGGATATTCGGACAAGAGTGCCTTATACCCGATACCCCAACCCATTATCGACCAGTTCTTAGGCAAGCTGGTCCAAAACCCGAAATATTAATGAAGGGCCAGCTGCGGGCTTTAGAAACCAAAAAATACTTAAAAATGAAACAAACTAAAAAGCACCCCCATATATATCCATTGCTGGCTTTATTCCTTTTGGTTGCGGCTTGCCAAAAATTAGAGCGTCCCGCCCTAGGCAACTATCCAAAGGATACCAATCCACCCGGCGGTCCCCTGAAATTTTATACAGCGTTCGACGGCACGAGTACCACCAACCCGGTATTGAATGCCGTTGACAGCATTCGCGCCAATTTTCCATCCGACAACCCGTTGAAATCCGGACCAGGCGTCTCCGGACAGGCAATTGTAGGCGATGGTACCGATTTTGTAAAATATGCCGACGCCAATGATTTTATTTCAACAGCCAGCAGTTTTACCATTTCATTTTGGGAAAAGCGGAATGGAATACCGCATGGGAATTCAGCTTTCTTTTTTTGTTTTGCTTCATCGAATAGTCAGAATAACGCGATGTTCGGATTATTCGATTGGGGGTCAAACAACGACTCGGCCGCTCTAAAAGTCCATGTTGTCGATGCCAGTGTCGCCGATCACTGGTTTCAGTGGGCTGGTTCCACCGCGGTCCATGGCATAATGAACAACCAATGGCATCATCTCGCTTTCGTTTACGACGCCAACACGTCGGTTATGTCGTTATATGTAGATGGTGTTGCCAATCCCAATACACAATCCTGGGGATCACATGGGGCCGCCAATATGGATGATAGCAAGATCACCGAATTCGATATAGCCGGGAATAGTCAGATCTCGAATTTTGGCTATGGACAGAATTGGGAGGCCGGAAATTCGCTTGATCAGTTTAGGTTATATAGCTCTGCTTTAACCGCAGACCAGGTTAAAGCTTTGTATACCAACAAGCAATAGTACTTAAATAGCATATTATAAAAGAGCACGATGGGCAGTGCTCTTTTTTTTTGAAAAATGATCGCTTTCCGGAAATACTATGTAGTTACTGGGCTTATAGTCATTACCATTTTCAGTTTGTTGTCGCTTGAAAATTGCTCTCAGAATGAGAAGGCGCCTGCGGACGGATCTGAACAAAGGCGATTTGCCGGTTCAGAAGCTTGCATCCGATGCCATAGGGATATTTATGAGCAACATTTGCGATCCTTTCATCATGTGACGTCTGCCCCGGCAAACGGGCAGACGCTAAAGGGCGATTTCGACAGCGCCAATAAATTTTACTATAACGATCATCTTTTTATCGCTGCTGAGAAAAAACAGGGCGGTTTCTATCAGACCGCGTATGTAAACGATGTCCCAAAGCTCTCAAGACCGTTCAATATCGTCGTAGGGTCCGGGAAACGAGGCCAAACGAGCATCTACTGGTTTCAGAATTATTTATTTGAATTGCCATTGACCTATTTCACCGAAACCAATGAATGGACGGCCAGCCCTGGTTATTCGCGAAAAGCAGATTTCAACCGTAGTATTACTTCGAGGTGTTTGGAATGTCATTCGACTTATTTCCAGGAAATAACCGATAAAGATGCTAAAGCCGATGAATTTTCCAAAACCAATTTTATCTTAGGCGTCGAATGCGAAAAATGTCATGGTCCCGCTGTGGAACATATCGCCTTTCACGATCAGCATCCCGGTGAAAAAATCGGGCATGCCATTTTTAATCCGGCAAAAGCTTCGCGCGAGCAAAGTCTGGATCTATGCAGGTTATGTCATGGCGGCCGGCTTTCGAAGACCAAACCTTCATTCAGCTTTCAGCCGGGGGACAGACTGTTCGATTTCTTCCGACAGGATACCGGCAAACCTATTTCAGAGATGGACGTACATGGCAATCAATACGGCATGCTTGCCGCCAGCAAATGTTTCAAGAATAGTGGAATGACATGTATCAGCTGTCACGACGGGCATAAAAATGAAAGTATGCAGACCGTGCAGTTTTATGTTAAATGCGAAACCTGCCATAACAGCGCGGCACACAATACCTGTAAACTGGCATCAACCGTCAGACAGGACTTTTTAAGGATTAATTGCATAAATTGTCATATGCCGGTGGAAGCGTCAAAAGCAATCATGGTACTGCGTAAAAACGAGTCGATACCGACATCGGCGCACATGCGTTCGCATTACATTTCAGTGTATAAAGATATTTCCAAACGGATTTTAAGCGAAAAAAATAGTGGGTTATGAAAAAGGTTTGCCTTTTTTCAGTTGCTTTATCGTCAGTCCTGTTTTTTAATTCCTGCAAGCCGAAGACCTTATTCGAAACGGTCCCGGCTTCTCACTCCAATATAGATTTTACCAACACGCTGGAAAAACACAAGGCTTTTGGGATCTTATATTTCCTGTATTATTACAATGGCGGGGGAGTTTCTATCGGCGATATAAATAATGACGGGTTGCCCGATATCTATTTTACGGCTAATCATAAAGGCGGCAACAAACTCTATTTGAATAGGGGCAATTTTGAATTTGAGGACATTACGGAAAAAGCGGGCGTGGCGGGGACTTCCGATTGGTGTACAGGCTCCACGATGGCGGATGTCAACGGCGACGGGCTATTGGATATCTATGTTTGTGCGGTTCAGGGCGAGCATAACCTAAAAGGCCATAATG
>JANWIY010000175.1 GCA_025449645.1 Chitinophagaceae bacterium
ATAGCCTTTCTCATTGGGATGTAATCCATCTGAAAACAGAGACTCATCTATTTTTTTATCCTCTTTCAGAAAAAGTTCTCCTGCATCGGCATATTGAATCTTTGAATTAAATTTTACCGAAGCAAGACTTGCGTTACTCGCCGCAACTCTTTTTTCCATATCCCTCCGGGGAAAAATGCCCAGTAATAAAACGGATGCATCAGGTTGTTTTGTCTGAATCGCTTTGATTAAAAACTGCAATCCCTGAATTATTTCTTCGTCATTATTGAATCCCAGATTATTGGTTCCAATCATCAATACAATATGTTTGGGCTTTATGCAATCAAGCTCTCCGTGGTATACCCTCCATAGTACATTTTCAATTCTGTCCCAGCCAAATCCCAAATTGACTGAATTACGGGGTTCAAAATATTTTTTCCATGAATTTCTGCCCCCGGCACGCTTTTCTTCGGGTAATCCTCCCCAATAATGCGTGATGGAATTTCCTATGAAAACGATTTGCGGGGAATACGTCCTGTTATACGCAAGCACCCTCTTATGCCTGGTTTCCCAGTCATAAATAGCAGCATCCCGCCGCTGTGTTAAGGGAATAGTTGTAGAGATTTTGTCAATGGGTTCTTTTAAGATGATCCTTATCATTTTTTCGTAAGCGTCAGCATAACGCATCATACCTATATCATTGGGGTGAACGCCGTCCACCATGGTTTCGATGTCCTGATTGATCTCTTCTTTTGAGAGCCGGTAAATATTTTTAACCCCACTGGCAATGAGGGAATCAAATACTTCGCGAAAAGCGGTATTCGCATCCTGGTATTCTTTGCGGCGGACGGCATTCGTGCCTTCATCCGTATATCCTGCATGGTCTGTCAATAAGATAGGAATTCCAGGTCTTTTACTTTGCAAAATTTGAATCGCTCTGCTTATCCGGTTTTTCAATTCATTACCTGTAAAAACGGGTGAGACCATATTGGGTAGGCAATCCAGAATAAATAGTTTAGCGTTGAGTTCAGCCATCATGTCAAGCACTTCTTTTTCTAACCATCCATTTCCGGAAAAACCCAAATTTATCAGCGGCCTGTCTAATTTTCTTTCCAGCAGAGCCGTCCATGCCAGGCCGGGGCGTGAAGCACAGGAGCCCTGTGCAATGGAGGTTCCATACACCACGATGGGATTGTCGATGCGCACCGGTAGTGGTTCAAACATATTCTCCGGCGGCACAGCAATCTCCATCCACTTTACTGAATTGTACAGAGGAAGGTATAAGGTATATTCCCGGTTACTGACGTTCTGATCATTTGGAATGAGATTTGAAAACTGGTACACAAGAGTGTCGCCAAATGAAAATTTTCCGGCACACCATAACCAATCGCCATCAACGGTTTTGGAATACAGATCGATTCCACTTACACCCGTGGCAGGCATATGAGGAAATTGCATCACTCCTGTTACGATATACCTTATCATTATCCTCCGGGCATTTGTCCTGAAACGCAACTGGAGACCCGCAGCATTTTCAGAGAGGTTCCAAACATCCCTTCGGACAAGGTTTTCTGCCCTGGCAGGTAAACGGTCATAATAATTTCTTACCTCACTCGGCCATGCCTGGCCCTCCAGCACTGGAAAGGCATTTGATTCGGGATTCCAGGACTTATATTCTTTTTGATCCTGGGAAAATCCGGTTTGAAAAACCTGGATGAGAACCGCAATGGCAATCAATTTGAATTTCATCAGTCTAATGATTTGCTTAGCGGAACCGATTATGGTTCTCTTTGAGAAAAGTAGAGCAGGAATAATCCGGTCCCAACGTAAATATAAGTGCGATGGAAAGAAAGTTCAGGAATTTCTGTGATGAAACAAGGATTCCTGCGATGCGCACTAATCATAAAGTCCTCCTTTCATGAACCTTGAGAGAGCAGGACGTTAAGCGCCCATCGGAAATTCATTTTTCTGTTCAAGGAGCTGGCGCAGGAATTTTGTGGATTCTTTTTCTGAATTCGCCATATCGTGAAGCGTAATTTTATCGAGCAGTTGATCAACCGTAAATTGGATCATTTTCCAAAGTGAGCGTGCAGAACAATCCACCGAGTTGGTGCATAGGTTTAATCCCCCTGCATGTAGACCGCAAAAGTCCTGATCATAGAGTACACCGCCCAGGGCCTTCAATACTTCGCGGATGCAGATCTGCTTTGCAGGTTTGGCAAGCACATAGCCCCCTTTATATCCGGGCGTGCTGTTGATGAATCCGGCCATCCGCAACATGCGGGTCAACTTCGCCACGTAGTGGCTGCTTAACCCTTCCGTCTTGCTTAATTGCGGAATACTCATACCCTCCATGGTCTGACATCCTGCAATGCGGATCAGTATACGTAAGCCAAATTCTTCCTGTGCGGTTATTTTCATGTAGAGAATTATCTTTTTATTCTTTCTATAGCATGCCTAATTCGAGTTGCGCCGTTTCGGACATCATGCTTTTGTCCCATGGCGGATTCCAGGTTACAGAAACATGCACATCATTAACGCCATCGATCGTGCGAACTTTCTGGTCCACCTCAACAGGCAGGGATTGTGCAGCTGGACAACCAGGCGCGGTCAGGGTCATCACGATCTGTACATTGTTTATCGGCAAAATGCTCACTTCGTATACCAGCCCCATCTCGTAAATATTCACCGGGATCTCCGGATCATAAATCGTTTGGAGGCATTCAATTACTTTTTGTTTCAGCTCTTCCGTGCTCATAATCTTTTATTGAACTATTTTTTATCTTATAAGCAAGCGCGAAATTTTTCATTTGCTTAACCATCGATAACAGGCCGTTTGACCTTGTTTGGGCAAGGTGGGTAGTCATTCCAATGTCCTGAATAAAGCCCAGTTTATCATTCAGTCTCTCCTGAGGTGTATGGCCTGATAAAACCCTGATCAGCATACTGATCAATCCCTTTACAATCACCGCATCGCTATCCGCCTTAAAAAACACCTTGCCTTCCCGAAAATCTGTAGCAAGCCAAACGGTCGACTGGCAGCCCTTTACACGATTTTCATTTATCTTATATTGATCATCCAGGACCGGAAGTTTTTTCCCCAGGTCAATAATATATTCATACTTATCGTCCCAGGTATCAAATAAGGAAAACTCCTCCACTATTTCTTTTTCTGTTTCTGCTATGGTTTTCTGAGTACTCATTTCATCAGGACAACATTTTTATCGCTTTTTGCAACCCAATCACAAGTTCATCCACTTCTCCTGTTGTATTATAAACGGCAAAAGACGCACGGATCGTACCCGGAATACCAAAACGCTGCATAAGCGGCTCTGCGCAATGATGGCCCGTTCTCACCGCGATGCCCCGGTTGTCAAGCAGGATGCCAACGTCCTGAGGATGGGCATTCTCAACTACAAAGGAGATCAAACTCACTTTTTCTCTTGCAGAACCAATGATCCTTACTCCCTGAATTTGTTCCAGTTGCTTTGTTGCATATGTCAGCAACTCATGTTCGTGCTTACGGATTTTTTCTTTTCCCGTTCCCACTATGAATTGCAGGGCCGTTTTAAATGCAATCACATCCGCAATATTAGGTGTACCTGCCTCGAATTTATAGGGCAGATCGTTATAGGTTGTTTTTGCAAAAGTCACTTCCCTGATCATTTCCCCGCCACCAAGAAAAACGGGCATGGATTCCAGCAGGGCTTTTTTACCATACAATATCCCCGTTCCTGTAGGGCCATAAAGTTTATGTGCGGAAAAAGCGAAAAAGTCGCAATCCATTTCCTGCACATCTATGTCGAGGTGCACGGAAGACTGAGCCCCGTCTACCAATACGATTGCGCCGGCCGAATGAGCCTCGTCAATGATTTCCTTTACCGGATTAATCGTACCGAGAGCATTGGAAGCATGTACGATAGAAACCAGCCTGGTTTTTGAATTCAAAAGCCTTCTATATTCATCCATCAGCAATTCCCCCTTATCGCTGATCGGAATTACCTTAAGAAAGGCCCCTTTTTCTTCACATAGAATCTGCCAGGGAACTATATTTGAATGATGTTCCATGGTGGAGATGATGATCTCATCTCCGGATCTTATGTTTTGTCTTCCCCAGCTGTATGCTACGAGATTTATACTTTCCGTAGTTCCCCGTGTAAAAATAATTTCTTCTCTGGTCGATGCGCGTATGAATTCCCGCACAGTATCCCGGGTTTCTTCAAATGCTGCAGTAGCTTCCTCTGCCAGCGTATGAATTCCGCGATGAATGTTGGCATTATAGGTAGTGTAATAATTTACCAGCGCATCGATCACCTGCTGCGGCTTTTGCGAGGTGGCCGCATTATCAAAATATACCAAGGGCCTGCCTTTGACCTCACGGCTCAATACCGGGAACTGTTCCCGGATCGCCGCTATATCCAAAGTTTTTTTTATGGCAGGAGAGGGTATCATGATATATCTGATTCTAAACGGTCAACAATTAATCGTTCAACATATGTTCGGATAGAGGCAGGCTTTATGTGCTCCATAATATCGGAAGCGTATGCGCGCAGTAAAAGCATACGGGCGGTTTTTTCAGATATGCCTCTTGACTGCAAATAAAACAATCCGTCTTCATTGAGCTTTCCAACCGTACACCCATGGGTGCATTTCACATCGTCAGCAAAAATCTCCAGTTGTGGTTTGGTGTTTACACTCGTGGTATCAGAAAGCAATACGTTCTTATTCGACTGATAGGCGTTTGTTTTCTGTGCCTGGGGCCGCACAAATATCTTCCCATTGAAAACGGCGGTTGACTGGTCATTCATGATGCCTTTATACAATTCGTTACTGAGGCAATTGGGTTTTATGTTGTCAACCACCGTGTGATTGTCAATGTGACTCTGCCCGGTCTGAAAATACAAACCATATAAATGCGATTCGCAATATTTGGCATCGAGCACCAGGTTCAGATTATTTCTAATCAGTCCCCCGTTCAATGAAATGGTTACAGTGTGCACATAGCTTTTACCCGTTTGCCGGATATGCGTCGTACTTACCTGGTTGGTATGGGCTCCGTCATTTTGGATTTTGTAATATTCCAGGCGGGCGTCCTGCTCAACCGTAACTTCCATTACCTGGTTTGTGAAGCTTTGATTTGGGCCGAGGGTGATATATGTTTCAACCAGTTGCACGTGCGCATGTTCATTGATATGGATAAGGCTGCGGGGCTGTGCAAGGATATTTGCTGAACGGGCGTCTGTTATATTGTATATGTATACGGGATGTTCTACAACCAGGCCCTTCTTTATATGAATGAAAATGCCTCCATGAACAAAAGCTGTGTTGAGCGCATGAATGCCGTCTTTTATATACTTGCTGCTGTCTCCGAACTGCTTTTCCACAAGCTCGCTGAAGCCATTTTTTGCTGCATCTTCGAGCGACAAAACGGTCAGGTCCGCGGACCGGATCACTGAAAGTGGAAAAGAAAAAAATCCGTTTACAAATACTAATTCATTGGCCTGTTCGTGACCGGGTAAGCGCAAACCATCCAGTTCAATTGCAGTGACTGAAGCAGTGAGGGAATCCGGAGGAAATTGGTATTCCTGGTTGAATAAGCCAGCCACCCTTGTATATTTCCATTCCTCGTTTTTTGTCGTCGGTATGCCCAGTTTGCTGAATGCATTAAAGGCTTCCTGACGGATCGCACTGAACCCGTTATGGCCATTGGCAGGCTGCCATTGATCGAACCGTTCTTTAAAGTATTCTATCGTATTCATTTTTTTATTTTGAGTCCCGGTTGTTAAACCGTTTCTACCTCACTCGTTTCATGCTTAATAAAATCATATCCTCTTTCTTCCAGTTCCCGGGCAAGTTCCTTACTGCCCGATTTTACAATTCGGCCATTGTATAATACATGAACAAAATCCGGAACTATATAATCAAGCAGACGCTGATAATGCGTAACTACCAAAACAGCATTCTCCTTATTCCGAAGTTTATTCACGCCGTTGGATACAATACGTATGGCATCTATATCCAGCCCCGAATCGGTTTCATCAAGAATGGCGAGTTTCGGTTCCAGCATGGCCATCTGAAACACCTCGTTGCGCTTCTTTTCGCCTCCTGAAAAACCTTCGTTGAGGGAGCGGGCCAGTAAAGATTGTTCGATATTCATCAATGCCATTTTTTCCTTCATCAGTTTAAGAAAGGCAACGGCATCCAGTGGATCCTGACCTCGATACTTGCGGATTTCATTCACGGCAGTCTTAATAAAATTGATCGTGTTCAGTCCTGGTATTTCCACCGGATACTGAAACGCAAGGAACAAACCTTCTCCGGCTCTTTTTTCCGGCGAAAGTTCCAGCAGATTTTTCCCCTGAAATTCAGCTGTACCGTGACTGACCTCATAGTCGGCCCGACCTGCCAATACATTTGCCAGAGTACTCTTGCCTGAACCATTTGGCCCCATTATCGCATGCACTTCACCAGGCTTCACCTCCAGGTCGATCCCATTTAGAATTTTCTTTCCTTCAATGCCCGCATGCAAATTGTGAATCGATAACATAGTGATGCTTTAGTTTATATCTTGTTGAGTTTAAAAAGTAAAAAAAGATTCAGTGCAAGGTTTCCTAATATTTATCGAGATCCGACATTTACACATTTGCCCTTTATTTTCAAATTATCAAATTTCCTCACCCCACACTGCCCTCCAGGCTTACCGCAAGCAACTTTTGCGCTTCGATTGCGAACTCCATGGGCAAATGATTCATTACTTCCTTGGCAAAACCATTAATGATAAGTGCAACGGCGGTCTCTGTGGCAATTCCCCGCTGATTACAATAAAAAATCTGATCTTCTCCGATTTTGGAAGTAGTTGCCTCGTGTTCAACCACCGCAGAATTGTTTCTTACTTCTATATATGGGAATGTATGTGCTCCGCATTTGTCGCCCAATAAAAGTGAGTCGCACTGAGAGAAATTTCTGGCATTTTTCGCATTCCTGCTCACATGCACCAGACCCCTATAGCTATTATTGCTGAATCCTGCCGATATGCCTTTTGAAACAATCCGGCTCTTGGTATTCTTTCCCAGATGCATCATTTTGGTTCCGGTATCCGCCTGCTGATAATTGTTGGTAACCGCAACGGAATAGAATTCCCCTGTAGAATGATCGCCCTTAAGTATTACACTTGGATACTTCCAGGTTATCGCTGATCCGGTCTCCACCTGGGTCCAGGATATCTTGGCATGGTCACCTTTGCAAATGCCCCTCTTGGTCACAAAATTGTAAACACCTCCCTTACCCTGTTTGTCGCCCGGATACCAGTTCTGGACTGTTGAATATTTTATTTCGGCATTTTCCAGTGCTACCAACTCGACCACTGCGGCATGCAGCTGGTGCTCGTCACGCATGGGAGCCGTGCAACCTTCCAGATAGCTCACGTAGCTTCCGGCTTCGGCAATGATCAGTGTTCTTTCAAACTGCCCCGTATTTTCAGCGTTAATCCTGAAATAGGTTGACAGTTCCATCGGGCAACGGACGCCTTTGGGAATATAACAAAATGAACCGTCGCTGAAAACAGCCGAATTCAGTGCAGCAAAATAATTGTCGGTTAGGGGAACCACGGAACTCAAATATTCCTTTACCAGGTCCGGATGCTCCCTGATCGCTTCGCTCATGGAACAAAATATGATCCCCAACTCAGCCAGCTGACTTTTAAAAGAAGTCCCGATCGATACGCTGTCAATGACCGCATCCACCGCAACTCCGCTGAGTCTTTTCTGCTCATCCAGCGATATACCCAGCTTTTCGAAGGTTTTTTTTAGTTCCGGATCAATTTCATCCAGATTTTTCGGATTTATTTTTTGTTTTGGCGCCGAGTAAAATATGATATCCTGATAATTTATCCTGGGGTACCTGATATTGGCCCAGCCCGGCTCTTTCATGGTAAGCCAATGACGATAGGCCTTTAATCTCCACTCAAGCATCCATTCAGGCTCCCTCTTTTTTGCCGAAATAAAACGAACAACCTCTTCGCTGAGGCCCATAGGAGCCTCATCTGCTTCAATATCAGTTACAAAGCCATATTTGTAATCACTAAAAACGGTTTTTTCTATCGTACTTAGCCCATTCCCGGAATCCTGGCTTTTAACAGGGAAAATCTCTGATTTCATTGCACAAATTTACGAATCTATTTATACAAAAAAGTATAAACAGAAATTTTCTTTGGTTAAAAATAGGCTGTAATTGTGGCGGAAGCGGCCCTGGCGGGCCCTAGCGCAGCTTCCTGGACGTACGATAGGCTGTGCCCTTGAAGAGGCAGACCAGCTCGTTTTTTTCATTTGTCGTCCGGATATCATACAGACCAGTCTTATCGCCAAGGTATAATTCCCTTGCCTCTACGATCAGCAATTCGCCAATTTGCACTGGCCGTGTAAAAGAAATGGAAGCGTCCAGGGCAACGGTAATCCTTCCGTGGGAATTGCAGGCAAAGGCAAAGGCGGAATCCGAGGCAGAGAACAATACGCCGCCATGAACGTTCAGGAAACCATTCAGCATATTTTCCCTGACGGTGAAATGAAGCCTGCAGTATCCCTGTCTGATATCGTCCACCTGCAATCCGAGCCAGCGCGTAAAAAGGTCTCTGGAAATCATGGAATTCAATACCTCCCCGGGCGACAAATCTTTTTCTTCCTTCATAGAAACTGGTTTGAGTAATTAAAGGGGACCCACCGATATACAAACCGGATCTGTTCTTTCAACCGTCCTGAAGTTAACTAAAATAAGACCTTTAACGGCTGATTCATCAAATTCAAAAACGATTTACGCCCACTCGTCGAAATCATTTTCAATTCAGGTGGCCAGATTACATCTTTGTGGAGTCGAGCTGATATTTCAGTTTAAGAAAACCTGATCACGGGAATCCACGGCCCTAAAAACGGCTTTTACCCGGTTCCATTCGTCGAAGAAATACGACCAAAAATCGAGCATTCATGCCCAATGGTCGAAAAAATACCTCCCTTCTTCATTAAATAACAAACTTTAAGGTGATTTTGCCTCATCCAGGTTCAGTATTTTGTTCGTAGTACCTGGGGTAAACCGTGACCCATGAAACTAAACCTTTACCCTATCACCGGGTTTATCATGCTGCTTTTTCTACAGTTCAGCCTGGTAAACAACCTTGCAGCCCAGGATTGCAGCGGATTAATGGCATCTTATACCTCAACGGAATCCAGGTGTACCGCAACGGGCTCACTTCAGGTAAATGCCTCAGGTGGTTCAGGAACTTATAACTACAAAGTATCGGGTACTGTCTCTGAAGATTTTACTTCTTCCAGCATCATTACTGGCTTACCTCCGGGAGTTTATACCCTGACGGTAAAAGATATCGTATCCGGATGTACATATGAAATTGACAGTATCACCATTTCAGGTTCCTACAATGACCCCAGGTTTGGTATCACAGAAACAGACGTGACCTGTGTGAATGGAAATGACGGAGTTATTTCAGTAGCTGCCATGCTGGGTGGACGCCCGCCTTTTTCTTTCAGTCTGGTTGCACCTTCACCAATGGGAATCGGAACAACAAATTCCACCGGAACTTTTACCGGCCTGATCCCGGGATCATATGCCGTTCAGATGACAGACTCCTGCGGAGGCATTCAAACCCGTAATATCAGCATACAGAATTATAACTGGTCTATCGTTTCGGCGCCAGTCACGCTGGTGAGTTGTACGTCCTATCAGGCAACGATAAATTTATTGGACAGCAAAGGAAACACCAACAGTTCCGGCTCAGCCTTTAATGGATTTCAATATGGGGTTGTTAACGGACCGGGTGATACTACCTGGTTTACTACTTCCACTTTCAGTTATGACCTGGGCCAGAAAAGGACTGTGACGCTTGTGGCTAAAGACAGGTGTGGAA
>JANWIY010000176.1 GCA_025449645.1 Chitinophagaceae bacterium
GGCTTATGAGCACTTTTGGACTGACGGGCTTATTTACATAGTCATCCGCACCGCTCTCCAAACCTTTAATATGAAACCCTTCATCATTCAGGGCTGTGAGCATCAGGATCAGGGTGTCATGGAACATGGGCTGGGTACGAAGGATTTCACAAACCTCCATCCCGCTTTTTTTAGGCATCATAATGTCCAGGATGATTAGATCCGGCCGCGTGCTTTTTGCCTTCATTAAAGCATCATCTCCATCTTTCGCCGTGGTCACATCATAGCCTTCCCGGGCCAGGTTGTACTGAAGTACTTCCAGGATGTCTGGCTCGTCATCCGCAATCAGAATTTTCTTGCCATTGGCGTCCATTAACATATAATTTACGCAAACCTAATAGAAATATAGCGTTAGAATGGGGAATAAGGTCAAGTTTACAATTTTTTAATATAAAATGACCAAATGCCTTATTTGGTAAGGCTTTTCTTAGATCTTGCGTTTCTCAGAAATGGCTGTATTTTTGTTTGTTCCTGTCAGTTACCTTAAATATGAAAATATTCCTCCGTCTCGCTATTCTTTCTTTTATTGTCTTTACTGCCCCGGCGGCCCGGGCCCAAATGTCTAACCCCCCGTTTAAAATTCAGCAAGACCGGAAACTCTGGCACGATAATATCGATCGGGAACAAAAGCGACTCCTCGCACTGGATGGGAAAGCAGACAGCATTATTCAGATTTCAAAAGATGAAAACGTAAACCTCGCGGTCGCCGATGTGATGATCCGCCAGGTAGACGGCCTGCAGGAAAAAATCGAGCTGGATTCAGCGCTGAGCGGACAAATGAAAATCAAGAACCTGCGCTCACTGGAATCCATGCTGAAGGGTTATAATAATCATTACCATCAAAAGGATTATCCGGCTTCAATGGCCCCTGCCTTATTTGAAGCATTTGTGCAGGCAATGGAGCTGGACCGGATGAATAAGAGTATTGAGCCCGTTGTAGCGGAAAACAGTTACGGAGTGGGCAAGATCCTTGTGGAATGTTTTTTATTACCTACCGAAAATGTGGGCGTGAAAGACTCCAGAATTCTGCTTATACGCAAATATTGCGATCTCCATCCCGATCAGATTTTTACTGTTCTCAGTACCAATCCCTCACTTCCATTTGCTGATAGCCTGATCATTATTGGGGGAAGATATAATATCCGCAAATTGTATGATTATGCATCTGCAAATACAGTCTTGTCTTCGCGCATCAGGAACAGCGCCGATACCCTGGTCAGCACGGTAGCCCGGATAGCTGCCAGTCGCAGCGGACAGCTTTACCTTCCTTTTCTGGAGGAGCTGATGCATCACCGGATTACTATCGGAGAGATCAACAGGGTGAAAGATGACGACCTGAATTATTACCGGTTGCTGGTAAAAACAAGAATTGATTATGTAGACCGAATGTTGCCTCCGCTGAAGGATACGGCGGTGGAAATGGAAGCGATTACCCGGATGCTGGAGAGCAAGGGCAAGGACGTTTTTGTGAGGGAAATCAATGCCCTGCATGATAAGCCGGCTTCCGTACGGTTTAAAATACTTGATCAGCTAACACCCGCTGAACTGTATTATCTGATCGTGTTAAGTGAGGACGAGATCTACACTTCAAGTTATCTGGGTGTATATGACCGGATCTTTCAACGGATGAAGGTGCCGAGGGGAGATAGCCTGATTCTGGAAATGCGGGGTGATTATTTCAGAAAGTTTATCAAAATGGCGGCGGCTTACAATAAACTCGATCATTTTCTGGGTACGATGGATAAGGATAATGCAGCCACTATCATGAAAGCATTTATCATCGGCCTGGAACGTGCAAACGAGGAAGATGCCGTGGATGTTGCCGATTCCTATAGCAGCATTTTCGATAAAAATCCCTCCCTGGCCGCTTTTGTGCTGAATGAAGTGAAATGGAATTATAAAAGAAATCTGCTCAACAACGATAAAAAGGGAATGGTGATTTATCACCTGATGGAAGCGTTGTTTGAATCTGCCGATACAACCAATCACGAGGACCTGTCCGCCAAACTTGATATACCTCCCGTATACAGCGTAAGCTATGATTCTTTAAAGGATGATAGCGGCCGCGTTATCCAGCAGGTATTTTTTTACGGCGACGAAGACAAGGATGGCCAGCACTCCTATGATGATTTCCTCCGGCTGTTTTTACACAATCCCCAGTGGAAGATCACCATGAATCCTACAAAGGAATGGGTAACCATTCAATCGTTAAAAGGAAAACCCGTCTGGATTTTTGCCAACAGGCCACTCTTCGGGGAAGATGATCCGGACGATAAGGCACAACATCATCTGGACGATTATTTATATGATAATAAACTGAGACCCACTATATATATACATCGTGGCCATAGTTATCATGTGCGGTATACCTTGCAACAGATCCAGTCATCCGCTAAAATTGTGGTGCTGGGTTCCTGCGGAGGGTACAATAACCTCAGCGAAGTGCTCAGTATAAGCAGCGATGCACACATCATTTCATCGAAACAGGTGGGAACAAAATCAGTGAACGAACCGATACTGCAGGCAATCAATGCAAACCTGCTGGAAGGAAATAATATTGACTGGCTTCCGATATGGAAGGAGCTGACGGATAAATTCCAGAAAGATCCTGTGGCGCGTGAACGGTTCGACGATTACATTCCTCCATACAAAAACCTGGGGGCGATCTTCATTAAGGCCTACCGCAAGGCCATGGGCGAAGAAGATTGAATAAATCTTCGCAACTTTGCGCGATGGCCGATCCGATAGCAAAGAAAAAAATTTTTGATTTCACCCAGCTTCGAAGGGTCCTCGCCTACGCCTCACCTTACAAAAAGTGGTTTTACGGATCCATTGTATTGTCCATTTTCCTTGCTGTCATTTCTCCGGTTCGTCCGTTCCTGATCCAGTATACGGTTAATCATTACATACGGGGCGGAGCAACGGGTGATCCTTCTTTCAGGGAACGCATGATCGGGATGATCATTTATATTACGGTTATTCAGATCGGTCTGCTGCTCATTGAAACCCTGTTCCGGTTCCTGTTCTCCTTCCTGACCTCATGGCTGGGCCAGACCGTGGTAAAAGATCTACGCATTGCCGTATACAAGAAAATTCTGAGCCTCAACCTTTCGCAGTATGATAAAACGCCGATCGGAACGCTTACAACCCGCACCATCAACGACATTGAAGCCATCAACGATATATTTTCAGAAGGGCTGATTCCCATCGTTTCCGATTTACTATCCATCGTCTCAATCTTATTGTTTATGTTCAGGGATAACTGGCAGCTCACTCTTATTTGCCTGGTTCCTTTTCCCATTCTGCTGCTGTCAACCTATATATTCAAAGAGGCGGTCAACAAATCCTTTATCCGGGTACGCAATGCAGTTGCTGCCTTAAACGCATTTGTTCAGGAACACATTACGGGGATGCAGGTGGTTCAGGCGTTTGCGGCGGAGGACCAGGAATACAGGCGATTCAGAAAGATCAATTCGGAGCACCGGAATGCAAATATCAGGGCAATTTTCGCTTACTCCGTATTCTTTCCCATCGTGGAAATCGTACTCGCCGTGTCCACCGGACTACTTGTGTGGTGGGGCGCCGGGCTTGTGCTCGATCTTTCTTCGGAACAGGCTGCCAGGCTGACCGGCGAGATCATTGCATTCTTTTTATACCTGAATCTTTTATTTCGTCCGCTGAGGTTGATCGCTGATAAGTTCAACACGCTTCAAATGGGGATGGTAGCCAGTGAACGTGTATTCAGAGTGCTGGATAACGAGGACAGGATTAGTTTGGAAGGAACGTATGCGCCCGGCAGGTTACCAGGGAAAATAGAATTTGACCATGTATGGTTTGCGTATACAGATGACCGGTATGTACTGAAAAACATTTCTTTTCAGGTGCAGGCCGGCGAAACGCTGGCCATCGTGGGCCATACCGGAAGCGGTAAAACATCCATCATCAGCATACTAAACAGGCTGTATTCCATCCAGCGTGGCCAGATCAGGCTGGACGATCGTCCGGTGGAATCTTATAAACTGGATGCACTTCGGGCATCCGTCGGCGTAGTTCTGCAGGATGTATTTCTTTTTTCAGGGTCCATACTGGAGAACATCACACTTCGCAATGAAGAGATCCCATTTGAAAAAGTAGTTCAGGCTGCAAAGCTCATCGGCATGCATGATTTTATTATGGAGCTTCCGGGAGATTATAATTATAATGTGATGGAGCGGGGAAGCACACTTTCCCTTGGTCAAAGGCAATTATTGTCATTTATCCGCGCCCTGCTTTTTGATCCGTCCATTCTTATCCTGGATGAAGCCACATCTTCAGTGGACACGGGCTCCGAACTACTTATACAGGAAGCCATCGGGAAGCTGATTGCCGGCCGTACCTCGATTGTTATCGCCCACCGCCTGTCCACCATCCGCAAGGCCAGCAAAATCCTGGTGCTTGACAAAGGGGAGATCAAAGAAATGGGAACCCATGAGGAATTGATGGATAAGCAGGGATTTTATTTTAAACTGCATCAGATGCAGTTTGAAGAAAAAGTGGGGTGAAAGGGGTGGATGGTGGATGGAAATGGTTGACGGTTGACTGTTGACGGTTGACCGATTCCAGGTGTGAATCCTCAAATAAAGTCCATCAACCATCCACCATCAACCCAAATCAAAAGGGTATTCAACTATTAACCTCCTATTCATTCTTGCTAATTCACCCCCCTCCCTTATCTTTGCGCCAAAATTTGGATGTGGTATGGGGGCAGGAAGGTTCAAATCATTATTGGTAGCGGGTTTCAGCGCTTTTTCGATCCTGTTTTCCGGGGTTCTGAAAGCACAGGAAAAGCCACAGAAAAAGGGGTTCGAAAAACATCAGGCATTTGATGCCAACGAGGTCATTTTCGGCCATGTTTTGGATGCTCATGAATACCATTTTTTATCCTATAAAAGTTCCGATGGCAGGGTACATCATATCAGCATTCCGCTTCCTGTGATTCTTTATTCACCCCAGCGTGGTTTCGATGCATTTTTCTCTTCCCGGTTTAATCATGGAGAGCAAATTTACCAGGGGTATAAGTTGGCGGGCAATAAGATTGTTCCTGTAAATACAAGCGGATTAATAGATTCAACGGTACGCGTATTTGATATTTCCCTGACCCGGAATGCGGTACAGATGATCCTTGCGCTTTCCCTGCTGGTTTTTCTCCTGATCAGGATTGCCGGGAAATATAAATCCGGGACCGGAACAACCCGGGCACCCACCGGATTCCAGAATTTAATGGAGCCAGTGATTACTTTTGTGCGGGATGAAGTGGCTGTTCCGAACCTTGGAACCAAATACAGGAACTACCTGCCTTATTTGCTTACCGTTTTTTTCTTTATCCTGATTAACACGCTTTTCGGGTTGGTCCCCGGCTCTGCCAACGTGACCGGAAATATTGCTTTTACCATGGTGCTGGGCTTAATTTCCTTTGCCGTGATCACCGTTAATGGCAACAGGCATTACTGGGGTCATATTATAAATCCTCCCGTACCCGGTCCGATCAAACCGATCATGATACTGGTGGAATTTATCGGGGTTTTCACCAAGCCTTTTGCACTGATCATTCGTCTTTTTGCCAATATGGTTGCGGGTCATATTATCATCATTTGCCTCGTTTCACTGATTTTCATTTTCGGAGAGTTGAATAAAGGAGTGGGATGGGGATTTTCGCCCGTATCTATTGCTTTTGCCGTATTCATTTATCTGATCGAGATCCTGGTTGCCTTTATCCAGGCATTCATTTTCACAAACCTTACAGCAGTTTTTATAGGGCAGGCGATCGAGGATCTCCACTCCCAAAGTGGTAACGGACATGAAGACGCTGTAATCGTTTAACAACACCGGGCTTTTTAAACCAATATAAATTTTCAAGTATGGATTTGACAACGATGTTATTAAGTACAACTCCCTGGGCGAATGCCGGAGGTGCTATCGGTGCTGGTCTGGCTGCCATTGGCGCCGGTATCGGCATTGGTCAGATCGGTAAAGGTGCGGTGGAAGCCATCGCACGTCAGCCGGAAGCATCCAACGAAATCCGCAACAATATGATCCTTGTCGCGGCGCTGGTTGAAGGAGTTGCACTGTTCGGCGTTATTGCCGGTATCCTGGCAATGTTCGTTTAGAACAAATTTGATACTGCATCCAAAGTAAAGGACGGCGGATGCAGTATATTTCGAATTGAAAAAACTTTATATAAATCTATTTTCATGGATCTCTTGATTCCTTCCTTCGGGCTTATTTTCTGGACGCTGCTGGCGTTCCTGATCGTGGTGCTTGTGTTGAAGAAGTTTGCATGGAAACCCATCCTGCAATCACTTAGTGACCGGGAGAAAACCATTTCCGATTCGCTCGCAACCGCGGAAAGGGTAAAAGCAGAAATGGCTCAGATGAAAAGCGAGAATGAAGCGCTGCTGGTGAAGGCCCGGGAAGAAAGGGCACAGATGCTTAAAGAAGCGCGCGACGTGAAAGAAAAAATTATTAATGAAGCCAGGGACCAGGCGAAAACTGAAGCCGGAAAGATCATTACCGATGCGCAGGCCGCCATTGAACAGCAGAAAATGGCCGCAATTACTGAAGTGAAAAACCAGATCGGAAATCTGGTGATCGAAGTCTCGGAAAAAATCCTGCGCCGTCAGCTCGAAAACAAACCAGAACAGGAAAGTTATATCAGACAACTTGCTTCGGAGGTGAAACTAAATTGAATGCGTAAATATGCAAATGTGTTAATGTGAAAATGCTTTGAATGCAATATTTAAGCTTTTTTCATATTCCTTCATTTTCAAATTGTCACATTTTCACATTCTCAAATTAATACAATGCCCAATCCCCGCTTAGCCGGAAGGTATGCAAAGTCCCTCATTGACCTGGCTGTGGAAAAAGACCAGCTGGAGTCTGTGTATAAGGATATGCTGTATATGAATAGCCTGATCCGGGCAAGCGCTGAATTGGTAAGTGTTCTTAAAAGCCCGGTGATCCAGGGAGATAAAAAAAATAAGATCCTGGCTGCTCTCACAAAAGATAAGATCGGTATTATTCCCTTAACCTTTTTCAGCCTGCTGGTGAAAAAGGGGAGGGAAGCCTATCTGCCTGAAATTGTTACCGCTTTTATTCAACAATACAAGGACTACAAGGGCATTCATACCGTTTCATTGACCACCGCGGTTGCTTTGAGCGAAGAACTCAAATCGGCCATCATCCGTCAGATCCGGGAATCTTCCCATATGAAAGAAGTGGAACTGAAAACCACCATCAATCCGGCGATCATTGGTGGTTTTATTATTGAATCAGACGGCAGATTAATCGACGTCAGCATAGCTTATGACCTGAGCGTGATCAGAAAACAATTTGAAAGCAACGATTTCATTTATAAAATCCGCTGAAAATTATTCAATTCATATAAAAAGATCTTATGGCAGAAATAAAACCAGATGAAATATCAGCGATACTCAGGCAACAGCTTAGCAGCTTCAATGTGTCATCTGATATGGAGGAGGTTGGAACTGTGCTTCAGGTAGGCGATGGAATCGCGCGGGTTTACGGTTTGAATAACGTAAGCAGTGGGGAGCTCGTAGTATTTGAGAACGGCGTGAGGGCTATTGCCCTGAACCTGGAAGAAGACAATGTGGGTGTGGTGCTGATGGGGGATAGCGGCGACATAAAAGAAGGCGCTAAAGTACGGAGGACAGGCAAAATCGCTTCCATCCAGGTAGGTGAAGGAATGCTGGGTCGTGTGGTGAATACCCTGGGGATACCGATTGACGGTAAGGGGCCGATCACGGGAGAAAAACACGAAATGCCCCTGGAACGGAAAGCTCCGGGCGTTATCTTCCGGGAACCCGTAAAGGAGCCCCTTCAAACAGGTATCAAAGCTATTGATGCCATGATCCCCATCGGGCGCGGACAGCGCGAACTGATTATCGGCGACAGGCAGACGGGAAAAACGGCCATTGCAATAGATACCATCATAAATCAAAAAGAATTTCATAAATCCGGCAAGCCGGTGTATTGCATCTATGTTGCCATCGGGCAAAAAGCGTCCACCATCGCGGGTATCATGAAAACACTTTCCGATCACGGCGCCATGGCATTCACCGTTATCGTTGCCGCTTCGGCATCAGAACCCGCTCCTCTGCAGTTCTATGCACCTTTTGCCGGAGCGGCCATCGGGGAATTCTTCCGCGATACAGGTCGTCCTGCGCTGATCATTTATGATGATCTTTCCAAACAGGCCGTTGCATATCGCGAGGTCTCCCTGCTGCTTCGCCGTCCGCCCGGACGTGAGGCTTATCCGGGAGACGTTTTCTACCTTCATAGCCGCCTCCTCGAAAGGGCAGCAAAGATCATCAGTGACGATGCCGTTGCGAGAAATATGAACGACCTTCCTGAAACGCTTAAAGGCAGGGTGAAAGGGGGCGGATCCTTAACTGCATTACCGATCATTGAGACCCAGGCTGGCGATGTATCGGCCTATATCCCGACGAACGTGATCTCTATTACAGATGGACAAATCTTTCTGGAAGGAAACCTGTTTAACTCAGGGATCCGTCCGGCTATTAATGTGGGAATTTCAGTAAGCAGGGTGGGCGGCAATGCGCAGATCAAATCCATGAAGAAAGTTGCAGGAACGCTTAAGCTTGACCAGGCCCTTTACAGGGAAATGGAAGCTTTCTCAAAATTCGGGGGCGACCTGGATGCTTCCACAAAAATGGTCCTGGATAAAGGCGCCCGCAATGTGGAGATCCTCAAACAGCCTCAATATTCTCCTGTTGCAGTCGAAAAACAGGTTGCCATCATCTACCTGGGAACCCAGGGTTTGTTGCGCGACGTGGCTGTGAAAAAAATAAAGGCATTTGAAGAACAGTTCCTTATGGAAATGGAAAATAAATGGCCCGATGTGCTGGCTGAATTTAAAAAAGGAAACCTTTCCGACGAGGCCATTCGCAAAACCGTGGCCTTGGCGAATGAGCTGATTCCGCAGTATAAGTAAGCGGAGGTGGTGAATATTTAGTTGATGGTTGATGGTGGATGGTATATGGATATTATTTGTAAATCTCCACCTAAAGTCCATCAACCGTCCGCCATCTACCATCAACCTTATTCCAAGGAATTCTTCTTTCAACAATTATTTCCCCAAACACTTGCATTTCTGAAAAACGCTTGCAATCTTTGTCCTGCAAGGCATCCGTACCAATCTCCTGAATAACTCCCCTTCCAATTTTCCTGAATACACTTTTACTGCTTAATGCGCAATCATAGTTTCCAATTTCTAAGGAAAAATGGGACACTTGTTTCCAATAACTATGGGATATACGATCGTCCCGTTGCTCTAAAAATAAGTTATGAAACAATTGCCCTGGCGTCCGGAGAAAACAGTGCGCGGACGTATTATTCTAAACATATTAGCAGTTCTTAGTTTGTTTTCTATTGGATCTTCGCTGAATGCCCAGTCCCTGGTTCCGGAACTCGTGTTCATGAACCCTCAATTAAAGAACGGAGCGGGCTGTAGCGCTGCGGGAAAGGACGGAGCGGTTTATATATTTTCCAATGTAGCTGTGGGTATTGATGCCTTAGTGACGATCCAGGGACGCAGCAGTCCGCTGGTAACCCTTACAACAGCTGACCTGGCGGGTCCGGAACAGGACAATGTCAATGGCACAGGGTATGACAATGCCTGGCAACCCAGAGTGAGTTACGCAGACGGAAATGCACCTGCCAACAGCGCCTGGTGGATGGAATTTAAGGTTTCGTTTGTAAAACATGACAGCTTGAGCCAATCGGTTTCCGTAAATCAGTTTTTTGTGTCGGGATTGGATATAGACGGAGACGGACAAAGCCTGCATGAATTTCAGACATTCTACAATATGCAATATTTCACCCTCGAGGAAAATACTGATATGGTGTGCAGCTCTTTTGCAGGATGTTTATCTGACCCGGAAATGAATGGAAAAAGGTTTGATGGCCCAACAAAAAATTATCCGGGCATAACAACCGGCGCATCGGATGTGATGGTGAGTAATTTTTACAGTAATACCAACAGCCTCATTGTAAGGGTGGGCGCCGTGACCGGCGCAACCGGAACCAGTGCCTCCAACAGAATGTATTCGCTTTGGTTTAAATCCCTCACGTTTGACCTGCCCGTAAGCACACCCCTGCCATTGACCCTGGTTGCATTCAACGCACAGCTGACCAATGACAAGGATGTTACCCTGAGCTGGATAACGACCATGGAGCAGAATACCAGCCATTTTACACTGCAACGCAGCATGGATGGAAATGAATTTGACGATGATGCGGTAATTTTTACAGATGGAAACAGCGATGTCAGAAAGGATTACCATTATACAGATCATTTGACCAAGACGGGCGGCCTACTCGTTTACTACAGGTTGAAACTTGTTGATCTGGATTCAAGATTTGAATATTCCGATGTGATTGTTGTGAGAATTCAGCAAAACGAGAGTGCACAGCTGATGATTTACCCAAATCCCGCTACAACGGAGCTGAGGATAACGATTCCGGCTGGCTGGCAGAGCAAAACTATAGCTTATAGTTTGTACAATTCCAGCGGTAAGCTGATGAAACAGGAGGTGAGCGCCAATGCAGGGCAAACGCAAATCTTTCATGTAGAGGACCTGCCTGCAGGGTTGTATATTATCCAGACTGCCAATGGAAAGCAAACAGCGACTCAAAAATTCATAAAGACGAATTCTTAAACTTTTAGTTTTAAAGGGTACGATCAACAACGGCCGGGCTTGTCTAAGCTTGGCCTCTTTTTTTATGCATTGGTGAATAGATGATGACGGGATATAAGGAGTCATGAAAATATAAGACTGGAAAACAAGTGTACATTCCAACACCATAAGGGGAAATTCTGAGGAAATGGCGAATGAAAGGCAGAAGATGAACTCCTGCCAGATCACTCAAAAATGGGATGCTGTCCTTGTAAAGTAGTGATGGAACCCTGGAAAACCAGTGATGAATGTCAGATTCTCCTCTTTGGGTCCCCGACCGGACCTCTTTGGTTCCCCGATTTGACCTCTTTGGGTCCCCGGATTCCGGGGTAGCAATAAGGAACCATCGGGGAAGCAAGGGGATACTGGTCGTTAATTCAGGAAGGTATTTAAGGTCAAAATTGAACGATTGGTTTATACTTATCTGCACTGTCCTCAGGATGAAGTAGTGACTACTACAAATAACAATCAGGATCAGGAGTAAAATGCATCAGTGAATTCAATCGGAAAGACTAATGCAGAGAAATCGAAACGCCAGACTTATTGGCTTCCGGAATTGATTCAGGAAAGAGATACCAGAACAGCCCAAGGATCATGCAGGCATATTTTTCCGCTTGCCCGGGGCTTACTTTTTTATCTGCTGCAGCCAAAGCATTTTCAACTTCAATGGTACAATGAAAATTTTGCCGCAGGAACTTATTGGGAATAAAGAAAACATCTCCGGCCTCATTCAGGGGAATTTTGAACGACATTTTTTTCCGGTCAATATGTATGGTACCATCCAGATTTTGCAGGTTATCAAAGGAGATTTTTCCAATCTCAACGCCATATTCATTTTCAAATAAGAACTTATTCCCCCATAAACCAACCTGCTCTATGAAAAACAGCAGGTGGTTATTATGCCTCTCAAGTCTTCCGGAATGCTGAACAGGGTTATAGCGCAAAACCATTTCCCTGAAATGTCCCTCAATCAGATCAAAGCGTTCTATGGTAAATTTCTCTTTGTCTGTGATACTCCATTTCATAGCAATCGCTTTATTGGTTTACTCTATAATAACAACTCAAATTTAGCCGGTCTTGTTCAGCAGGCTCCTGATATTTATTAACCTATTGTTACCAATACCCTGGTTGAAAACTATTTTTTGGTTTATATTATAAACTACTTTACATTTGAATTCATTTCAGAAACATCCTTGATTTCTAGTAAAATTGACGCTATGTTCTTCTTAAAGGGGATACAAAAATTTAAAAATCAACGCTTTAAGAAGTTGGTTTTCCTTAGCCTCGGCATTTTTTTATTTCAGGGTGCTTTTGCCCAAACGCAGATCTCCGGCAAAATAAAGGATGCAAAAGGCCGGCCGATACCGGGGGCCAGTATTACCATAAAGAACAGTTTTGATGGAGCTACTTCAGACTCTTCAGGAAATTTTCATTTTTCTGCCTCCGACACCGGCACCCGGCTGGTCACCGTAACATCCGTTGGATACCGTCCGCTTGAGCAAAGCATTCTGCTTTCGGGCAAGCCGGTTCAGCTTCAACTCCAAATGAAAGAAGAACCCAATGAAATGAAGGCAGTAACTATAACAGCAGGTTCTTTTTCGGCCGGCGATTCAAAGCGCGGCGCAGTCCTTAGTTCTATCGATGTGGCCACCACCGCAGGCACTAATGCCGATATTACGGCAGCTTTAAAAACCTTGCCCGGAGCTCAGCAGGTTGGAGAACAGGAAGGCCTTTTCGTTCGCGGTGGCACTGGCCAGGAAACCAAACAGTTCATTGATGGCAGCCTGGTCAATAATCCTTACTATACGAGCGTCCCAGACATTTCCTCCCGCGGCCGTTTTTCCCCTTTTCTTTTTAAGGGAACGGTGTTCAGCACCGGAGGCTATTCGGCTCTTTACGGACAGGCCCTTTCATCCGTTGTGCTGCTGGAGTCAATTGACCTGCCTGAAAAATCCGAAGTAGATGCCTCCATTTCCCCGTTGGTGGTGGGTGTCGGAACCCAGCAACTGGCAAAAGACAAAAAGTCTTCCTGGGGCATTTCTTACAATTATGTAAATGTTGGGCTCTACTTCGCTCTTGTGAAGCAAACGCCTGATTACTTCAGGCTGCCACAGTTTCATTCCGGGGACGCTAATTTCCGCATCAAAACCAAAAACGGTGGCATGATTAAGTATTATACCACCTTCGATTATAGCCAACTCGGCTTGAGAAGGCCAGACGTGGATAGTTCTAATTTGAAAAATGCTTTTGACCTGGGCAACCATAACTGGTATAATAATCTCAGCTGGCGTGAGTATTTGAACAACGGTTGGAAAATGAACCTCGGTGCCAGCTACAGTACCAACCTGGATGATATCAACCAGCAGCTCCAGGATGCAAATAATCGACCTCGTTCCTATCCGGATAGTATTTTCTGGATGAACAATAAAAATTTTGCGATTAAAAACCGCCAGGATCTTGCTCAAACCAAAGCGGTATTTGAAAAAAAACTGGGAGGCCTCAGTGCCTTCCGGTTCGGCGGTGAATACTGGTACAGTAATAATCCATTCACCTTCCAGGATACTTCACGCAGGCTGGAAGACAATATGGTTGCGGGTTTTGTGGAAAGTGATATTTATTTGACTAATGAACTCGCTGCGAAAATCGGACTGAGGTACGAACATTCATCCCTGATTGGAAAATCTGATCTTGCTCCCCGCGTATCCCTGGCCTACAAAACTGGCAAGGATGCGCAGGTTTCTGCTGCTTATGGCGTCTTTTATCAGAAAGCAGATAATACCCAACTTTTTTATACCCAAAACCTGGGATTCACACAAGCAACTCACTATATCATCAATTATCAAAAAATGACTACGGATCAGATATTCCGGGTTGAAGCTTATTATAAAAATTACAAGGATCTGATTAAAACCATTCCCATCAATTATTTCTACTTTAACTATAATAATAATGGAAGCGCGGACGCCAGGGGGATCGATGTTTTCTGGAGAGATAAGAAATCCATCAAGAATTTTGACTACTGGATCAGTTATTCCTACCTGGATACCAAACGGGACTATCTAAACTATCCGGGAAAAATTACGCCTGATTTTGCAGCGAAAAATACAGCCTCTCTCGTGATGAAACGATTTTTCACAGACTGGAAGACAGGCTTCAACCTTACCTATACCTATGCCAGCGGAAGGCCCTACTATGACTTTCTCATTAATAATCAGGGCAAGTATTATATAGGTGATAATGGCCATACAAAAGATTACAATACTTTAAATTTCAGCGCAGAATATGTCCCGAGCATCGGGAAGAAAAATCCGAAGACTTTTGTAGTGTTTTTTGCAAGCATGAGTAATGTGCTTGGCTATAATTCCGTGTATGGTTATAACTATTCTTTCAATGGGGAGGAAAAACAAGCTATTACACCGCCGGCCCAGCGCTTTTATTTCGTTGGCTGTTTTTTAAGCTGGGGTGTGGACAGGACCCAGGATGCCATCAATAATAATCTTTAACTCGTCACTATTAATTATGATCATATGAAATCACTTTTAACTTTCATTTTATTGATTGCCGGACTCAGTTGCCTGGCGCAAAGCGAACGCTATACGGAGGCTATGAAAAAAAACCTGGCCTTGTTTGACTCTGCAAAAACAACAGCAGACTATCAGGAAATGGCTAACAACTTTGAACGCATTGGTGACGCTGAAAAAACCCAATGGCTGCCTTACTATTATGCAGGACTTGCGCTTACCAATGCGGGTTGGAATGATCCCAAACTCGACAAAGACGCGAATTCATCCCGCATCAACAAACTTTGTGATAAGGCTGAAGCCATTGAGAAAAATGCCGAAATATATTCACTGCGGAACATGGCGGCAACACAGGAAATGATGGTGGACCCGCAAACCCGCTGGCAGACCTATGGCCAGCAGGCTTCGGCTTTCCTCGAAACCGGCCTGAAGCTGGATCCGGATAATCCACGCTTATATTACCTGAGAGGTGAAAGCATTCTGAACACGCCGGAAGCTTTCGGAGGTGGGAAGGCCAAAGCAAAACCAATTTTCGAAAAAGCAGTAGAATTATTTAAAAAGCAACAACCCAAGCCACTTTATCCAAATTGGGGACAGGCGAGAGCAGAAGAAGAGCTTGCTAAATGCCAATAAAGTCAAAAGATAGTTGATGGTTGACAGTTGATGGCCACAAGATGCGGATTCGCACCTGATATCCCTCAACCATCAACCATAAACCATCAGCCAAAATTCTTAAAATGACTCCATTCAAAGACCTCGATCCCGTTCTCCATTCCCAACTCAGGCTGGCTATCGTTTCCCTGCTCATGAACAGTGATGATGCCGAATTCACTGCAATAAAGGAACGCACCAATGCGTCGGCGGGGAACCTGAGCGTGCAAATTAACAAATTGCGGGAGGCGGGCTATATTGATGTATTGAAGGAATTTAAAGACAACTATCCACACACCTTATGTAAGATCACACCAGAAGGGAAAAAAGCCTTTCACAGCTATGTGAAAAGTCTGCAATCTTATCTTTCAGTAAGTGGGGCTATAAATAATTAACAATGGAGAATTGACAATTACCCATTAAAAAGGCCCTCTATAATAGTAATAGAAGGCCTTGAATTATCCGGCAAAAGCGGTTACCGGAAACTATCCTTTCAAAAGTTTCATTACAAGTCTTTCCCGGCTGTTTACAGTTACCTCAAGGGTGTACATTCCTTTTGGAAGCCCATGGGTTTCATTCAAAGTATACGTACTGGAGCCATAAGAAGCATCCTGCCCCTCTTTCAAAATAATATTCCCGGCTTCGTCAAGCACTTTCATCATGACATAAGATTTTTCATTCAACTGAACATTCACAAGAATGTCATTGGCCAGAGGATCCGGAGTAACACTCAGGGCAGCCAGAGATTTCGTATTATACATTCTTGCAATCAGCACTTTTGAATAAGTGAAATTTCCGTTGGATTCGAACTGTTTCAGGCGGTAATAAAAATCATTGTGCCTTGCAGTCATCGCTTTAAAGTGATCGCGGAAAACATATTGACCTTCTGCTGAAAGATCGCCTCCTTTCACTTCACCAAGCTTTTCAAAACTTTCTCCGTCAAGACTCCTCTCAATCTCGAAATGACTGAAGCTTCCCGCAGCAGTATTCCAGTTTAATTCAAAATAATTTCTGCCGTATTCGGCATTGAAAACAGCAAGCGTGCCGCGGAGGATGGTACTCTTTGAATTGTCCGGCGGGTTTCCTGAAGAAGTACCTGTGTTTAAAGATGGAATGGCATTAGCTAATAATCCTGCCGAAATTGCCGGTAAGAGCAGAAACGCGAACCTGATGATCCTTTTCATTTTGTAAGTTTCAGAATGTGAACAATGTAATGATGCCTAGCTGTAAAGGGGAACAGAGGTCATTCAAAGAAAGGGATCGGATAAATCTGCAAAATTGTTCACATAGCTATTGGAGAAAATCCTGAAAAGATTAGTTCGGGGGGGAGTCGATCAATGTAGAGAAAGGGTGTTCCAAAGATAGTCTGCTGTTTCGGGATTTGCAATAGGAGTAGAGGAAATTTCTCATATGCCCCCCTCTTCTGCCCCGGATTCGTCAATTTTCTCATCCTCGGCTCCTGCGAGTACAACAGATCCCATCTTCTTTAACGGATTCTTATGATTTTCACTGAACTCGCGTCTTTTTTCCAGGATATCAAGGCAACCGAAAACCGCCGTCATGAAAGATGCATGGTCGGCCTTGTTCTTGCCGGCAATATCGAAAGCAGTTCCATGGTCGGGTGAAGTGCGGACTGCGGGAAGTCCTGCCGTATAGTTCAGACCTTCTCCGAACAACAAGGATTTAAAAGGAATAAGCCCCTGGTCGTGATACATGGCCAGCACGGCGTCGAATTTCTGCTGCTGGTTATGGGCAAAAAAAGCATCGGCGCTATAAGGACCGAAAACAAGCATATTGTGCTTCGCGTCCTTAATGGCTGGCTTGATAATATCTTCCTCTTCCCTCCCGATCAATCCTTCATCGCCGGCATGCGGATTGAGACCGAGCACTGCAATTTGGGGCTTATCAATTCCAAAATCCTTTATCAGTGAATCCTTCAGGATATTTAATTTAGAAAGAATCGCCTCACGTGTAATGTGTTTTGCAATCGCACTCACAGGAACATGCTCTGTTACAAGGCCGACTTTAAAATTCTCCGAGCTCATGAGCATCAGAACATCCTTCATTCCAAAAGCCTGCAATAGATAAGGCGTGTGGCCGGTAAACGAAAATTCGCTGCTCTGGATATTTTTTTTGTGGATCGGTGCAGTGACCAGGCCCTGGATCCTCCTGTCTTTTAGCGCTTCCACGGCGGCAGTCAGGGACTTTACCGCATATTTACCTCCGGTTTCGTTAAGTTGTCCGGGCGTAATGCTTACCTCCTCTTCCCAGCAATTGAAAATATTAACCTGTTTGTGATAAATGCGGGAAAGGTCCTTTACATTCTGGTAATTGAAGCTGGATTCCGGAATGGACTTGCGATAAAAATTAATAAGCTTGTTGGAAGCAAACAGCACCGGAGTGCAGAGTTCCAGCAAACGGTTGTCAGAAAAAGTTTTTATTACCAATTCGGCGCCGATGCCATTAATATCACCTATGGAAATGCCAATAACGGGTCTTTGTTGCGGAATGCTCATTATCTCAAATTTTCGAGGATTAAAAATACGATTATTAGGCTGACCGGATCGTTTATTTTTGTAGTTATGACCCATCTGCCGAATTCGATGAACCTGAAAAAATCGCTTGGACAACATTTCTTAAAGGATGAACGGGTTTGCCATCGCATCGTGGACGCACTTCTTGAATTTCCCTTCACACAATTATTGGAAATCGGTCCCGGTGCTGGTGCGCTAACCAAATACCTAATTGAAATCAAGGCTGTTCATTTCAGGGCGGTTGAGATTGACCATGAAAAAACGATGTATCTGAAAAACACTTATCCTGCCTTAGCCGGTCAGCTAATGGAAACAGATTTCCTAAAAATGAGAATGCCATTTGAGGGCCCCTTTACAGTAATAGGCAATTTCCCTTATAATATCTCAACACAAATTCTTTTTAAGATTTTGGATTGGCGGGAAAATGTGGAGCGTGTTGTCTGTATGTTCCAGAAAGAGGTTGCACAGCGAATTGCGGCAAGCGAAGGAAATAAAACCTATGGGGTGATCAGCGTACTGATCCAGGCATTTTATCAGGTGGAATATTTGTTTGATGTGGATGCACATGCTTTTACCCCGCCTCCAAAAGTGAAAAGTGGGGTAATCCGGTTAACGCCATTATCTGTTTCGTTGCCGGCAAAAACAGAGAAAATGTTTTTTTTACTCGTAAAAACAGCATTTAATCAAAGACGAAAAATGCTGCGCAATGCAGTCAAGGGACTGTTCAACGAAGAAGTATTGCGGGAAGCAATATTTGATCGTCGCGCAGAACAACTGAGCGTGCGTGAATTTGCCGACCTGACCTGGAAAATGAGGTGAACCGTGAACGCTTAAAGCTAAACACGAAACTATTTAGCTTAACGGCGAATGCAAAAAACTAAACACTGAACGTATAAAGCTAATCGCTGTACGTATAATGCTAAACGCTGAATATAAAAAGCTAATCGCGGAACTATAAGTCTAAACGCTAAATGTATAAAGCTAAGCGCTGAGCGCATAATGCCGAACACTAAACGTCTTTCGCTGTGGCCGGAGAGATTCGGGAAAGCGTCTTAATTTGCACATATGATCGCTTTCTATAAATGGCTCTTAATTTGGACGCATCATGCTCAGTGCTTTATTAAGAAGGCAATGCTGAACGCTTCCTTATTTTGCTGTCGGGATTGAACGCAAATAATTCAATTTCCAATTTTATGGTTTCAGCGATATAAATTAGATGTAAAAATTAAAAAATAAATGGATGAAAAAAGTACTGATCACGGCAAAAGTGCATGACTACCTGATAGAAAGATTATCGGCCAGGGGATATGAAATTGTACATCATCCTCAATTAACTTATGAAGAATTGGAGACTTCCATCGGGGATGTGGAAGGGTTGATCGTGACGACCAGGCTGAAGGTGGACCGGAATATATTAGAACGTGCGGGCGCCCTGAAGTGGATCGGCCGGTTGGGCAGTGGCATGGAACTTATTGATGTTGCTTATGCAGAAACTAAAGGAATCCGGTGTGCAAGCAGCCCCGAAGGCAATCGAAATGCAGTAGGCGAGCACATCCTTGGCATGCTGCTTTGTTTAATGAATAAAATGCCTAAAGCATTCCGGGAAGTCCGCGAGGGGAAATGGATCCGGGATGCCAACCGGGGTACGGAGTTAAGTGGAAAGACGGTGGGCATCATTGGTTTTGGAAACACGGGATCGGCATTTGCAAAACTGCTTTCTTCTTTTGATGTCACCATATTGGCCTATGATAAGTACAAGTTTGGATTTGCGCGGGGAAATATCAAAGAAGCCAACATGGATCAGCTTGGCCGCTATGCCGATGTCATCAGCCTGCATGTTCCCCTGACCCAGGAAACTTTTCATCTGGCAAACGATTCTTTTTTTTCTTCACTGAGAAGATCACCATACTTTATCAATAGCAGTCGCGGTATGGTCCAGGAGGATGCAGCGATTATCCGGGCCCTCGAGAGAAATCAAATCGCCGGAGCAGCATTGGATGTACTTGAAAATGAAAAGCCTGAACATTATTCATCTGATGAGAGAGATCAGCTGAACAGGTTGTTATCGTTCGACAATGTGTTGATCACTCCGCATATTGCCGGATACAGCCAGGAAGCGTTTTACAAAATGGCCAAGGTGGTTCTGGACAAATTGAATATTTAAAGCTCTGTTATACTTCGGGGCAAAAGTTGAACTGAACTAAATATTGTGGTTCGATAACATACTAATCAGGCCCTCCCGGATACAGGCAGGGCATTTTCCAGGATGGCCCGCCTGTGAGAGGACTAACCCTGCTTTTGATCGCCTTATATTTGATTGAAAATCAATTCTTTCGAAAGATCTGAAGCAAAACGGTCTATGTTAAATTGAAGAAATTCTGCTTACCAAAGGATGCCCGGAAATCATCATTTGTAATTGGAATCCTTATCTTTGTGCAAATGCAACGCTTCCCAAAAGGCGTTGTATTTTTTTTCTTTTTTCTAAACAATAAGGAGGGTTTATGAGTGAAATCACTTATCTGACAAAGGATGCTTTGGAAAATCTTAAGGCAATGCTTCAGAAAATGAAATCAGTTGAGCGTCCGGCTGCCTCGCGCGCCATTGCGGAAGCAAGAGATAAAGGTGATCTGCGGGAAAATGCTGAATATGATGCCGCAAAGGAGGCCCAGGGATTGCTTGAGGCAAAGATCCAGCGGCTGGAAGCAGATCTGGCCAATGTTCGTATTCTGGAAGAAGGAAATATCGATACAAGCAAAGTGTCTATACTCACGAAAGTAACAGTAACCAACCTGAACAATAAAAAGCAGGCCACTTATCATCTGGTTTCTGAAAAGGAAGCCGACCTCAAACAGGGAAAGATATCTGTTTCGTCTCCAATTGGGAAAGGCCTCCTGGGTAAGCAGATCGGAGAAGTAACGGAGGTAGATGTGCCCGCCGGAAAGCTGAAATTTAAAGTGGAGAATATTACGGTTTAAAAAGTAAAAAGTAAAAAGTAAAGTTTATCGGGATAAGCAAGTTCATTAAAATTTTCGGTAGTATCTATTTTTTACTTTTTAATTTTTACTTTTTAATTTTCAATTTCCACAATGACCATTTTTTCAAAGATCATAAAAGGGGAGATACCCAGTTATAAGATTGCAGAGGATGATTATTTTCTGGCTTTCCTGGACATTCATCCGCTTAGAGAAGGTCATGTGTTGGTCATACCCAAAAAGGAGATTGATCAATTCTTTGATCTGGATGAAAATCTTCTTTCCAGGATACTGGTTTTTGCAAAGCCCATAGCAAAATCCATTGAGAGATCATTTTCCTGCAACCGATGCGGCATGGCCGTTGTAGGTCTTGAGGTACCACACGCCCATCTCCATCTTCTTCCCATAGATCATATCGATGATCTCAACTTCAAAAGGGCGAAATTGAAATTATCTGCAGAGCAGTTTAAGCGTGTACAGGAAAAGATTGTGGCCAATCTGAATGTAAATGTGTAAATTTTATTCACCTCACCCTGCCTGGATTTTTAACGGCAAATTCGGCCCAGCCATTTAGTTTTTTTTCATTTGATGCCGGCCTGGAGACCTGGAAATGATGACAAATCGCCACAGCCAGCGCGTCCGATGCATCGAGGTGGTCAATTTCCTGCCGGATATGTAAAATCTGCTGAAGCATTTTCCACACCTGTTCTTTCCCGGCATTACCATTGCCTGTTATAGATTGCTTAATCTTCCGGGGCGCATATTCTGTCACGGGAATACCCGATTGCATTGCCGCTGCAATGGCTACACCCTGTGCGCGCCCCAGTTTAAGCATGCTTTGTACGTTCTTTCCAAAAAAAGGGGCTTCGATCGCGAATTCATTTGGGCGGAAAGTGTGAATCAGTTCCCGGACAGTAAGATATATGAGTTCCAGGCGCTGGTATGCGTTCAGTTTTGCAGGTACGTGCAAACTGTTCATCTCCACAAGTTGCATTTGATGGTGCTCAACCGATATCAGGCCATAACCCATGATGAGTGTGCCCGGATCTATACCCAGTATGATTTTGGGATTCTTTTGCAAGAGGAACGCTATTTTTGATTGTGGCGCGGAACAAAAATATCAAATTAATCCTCAACTACGTGGTGGGGCCGGCGCTTCTCCTGCTTCTTTTTTATACCACATCAAGGCAACTCCAACATCAACCCGGATGGAAGGCCTCTTTAACGCAGATGAGGGATGCCCTCACAGGTTCGCAACAATGGAAGTTGTATGCCATGTTTAGCCTGATGTGGGTAAACTGGGGGCTTGAGGCGGCCAAGTGGCAAATTTCGATACTGCCGCTGCAGAGCATTGGATTCATCCAGGCGTTCAAAGCCATACTCGCTGGTGCATGTATCGCTTGCTTCACACCAAACCGCGTGGGAGAATACCTGGGAAGAATGCTGTATGTAGAAAATGAAAAAAAAATCATGTCGGTCGCTCCAACCATCGTGTGCAGTATGGCCCAGATGCTGGTGACTTTGCTTGCAGGCGCAGCAGGGTTAATTCTTTTTTCATATTTCAAAACCCAATTTTCGGAAATCCACCGGCTTGCTCCCTATATCAACCCGTTATTACTGATTGCTGCCTTTGCCGCTATCGTGCTTGGAACTCTGTTTTTCCGGTTTGACCCCATGATCGGTCTGATCAACAGGTGGCTGAAAAAATATGATAAAAACATTTCCATACCTGAATATTTCAGCAATCCGATCCTGATTAAACTTCTTTTTATTTCATTGATCAGGTACGGGGTATTCCTTTTGCAATATTATTTGTTGTTTTCCCTATTCTCCATTCACGTTTCGGGAATACAGGTATTTATGGGGGTTAGTGTGATGTTTGTAGTTATGGCTATCATTCCTTCGTTAACACTTTTAACAGATTTAGGCCTCCGGTGGCAGGCTGGTATACAAATATTTCAGGTGTTTACATCAAATACAGCCGGCATTCTTGCAGTATCCCTCGGCATATGGCTAATCAATTTAATTATACCCGCTTTGATCGGGAGTTTATTAATTTTAAGGATCAAATTATTCAAGGGCAGATGAAATCAATTACCTGGATTGGATTGCTTATGTTGATGGCTATATCCATTCCGTTGCGGGCCGGAAATGATTTTTGCGGTGTGAAGAATACTGCTTTTCAGGCAAATGAAGGGATAACTTACAGGGTATATTATACACTCGCCGGCGTTTATATAGCAGCAGGGGAAGCAAATTTCACGAGTGTTCTGGAAGAGTTAAATGGCAAACCCGTATATCATTTTACTGGCGAAGGCAAAACTTATTCATTTTATGACAATTTTTTCCGGGTACGTGATAAATATGAATCCTTCATTGATACCGGAACACTTCAGCCCTATAAGTTTATCCGGAATGTGAATGAGGGTACTTACAAAAAGTATGAAAATATCAGTTTCAATAAGTCCGCGAACACAGCAATTACGAATGCCGGCGTTTTTAAAACCCCGGATTGTATTCAGGATGTACTGAGTTCCTTTTATTACGCGCGCAATATCGATTTTAGTAAAATGCAGCCTGGAGATAAAATTCCCTTTTCCATGTTCCTGGATAACCAGGTTTACAATTTATATATCCGATTCCTGGGCAGGGAAGTCATAAAAACAAAATATGGGAAGTTTCATGCTATAAAATTCAAGCCACTTCTTATCAAGGGAGCTATTTTTCAGGGTGGTGAAAAGATGACGGTATGGGTAACCGATGATGCAAATCATATTCCCGTTCGTGTGGAAAGTCCGATCAGTGTTGGTAGCGTAAAAGTGGATATGATGGCTTACCGGAACCTTCGTTCACCCCTGAGCTCACTGATCAGTGTCAGATAAAATCAACTACCTTACAAGCCGGACCACTTACTATATTTTTAACCTTTAC
>JANWIY010000177.1 GCA_025449645.1 Chitinophagaceae bacterium
CCTGGCAGGGAGGCTGGCGGACAGGACTGGTACGATTATTTTATCAAACAGCGAAAATATGTGTTTAAATATGGAGGCGCCAGATACGGAGACCACAGGACCTATTTAGATGCGCTTAAGGCAGTATTATTCTGTAAGGATTATACCATTAGGGAGAAGTTGAATTACCCTGCCGGGCTACGGTTTTCACAGATCTGCCTGGATAGGGCCATGCTAAATAATGATCCGGACAAACTGCTCACCGAACAGAAAATTCCTGTTTATATTTTTCAGGGATTGCATGATCACCAGACTAGTTACAGCGTAGCGAAATCCTATTTCGATCAATTGAGGACGCCGGTAAAGAAATTCTATACATTCCGGTATTCGGCCCATACACCCCAAATAGAAGAATACGATGCCTTTGAAAAGATTGTAAAGGAAGATATCCTCTGTAATTATTAATCCCCGTACAGGCGATTCATCCAATTTTCAAATTTTCAAATGAGCACATTGCCACATTTGCAAACTTCCCCCCATTCTCCATTGTCAATTGTCCATTGATGAAGGGTCCCAGAACTTTTCTTTGAAATTCACGACCGTGTCATTTTTAACTAAGACACCTTCTTTTTTTAAAAGTTGCTCCATTTTTTCCGGTGGTCTGAAATGAATTTTTCCAGAAAGCAGGCCGACGCGGTTGACTACGCGGTGTGCGGGAACTGAAGGTTTTATCTTATCCGCACCATTCATGGCCCAACCCACCATTCTTGCGGAAAGCTTTGTCCCGAGGCAGGCAGCGATCGCGCCATAGCTGGTTACACGACCAGGCGGGATTTGACGGGCAACTTCATAAACGAGCTCAAAGAAAGACTGATCACGTTTTCCAGAAGGTGTCAGGTCTTTAAGTTTCGGTATTGATGCAGGTTTTTTTAAGGCCATATAATAATTTTTTTTTAGTTCAGTATTATGAATTTCAAGTAACTATTATTTTGATGTGTAAACAATTCTTTAAAATTAGTTTCAGGTGATTGGCGTATCATTTATTCCATCAAACCAATATTGGTTTTTCAATTTCCTTAACCAATTCCTGAAGTTGTGCATCATGATCTGGCAGCGGTGATTCAGGTAATGAAAATTGCAGATAAAGGGTCTTCCTGGTTCCTGCAATATCCAACCCTTCGTAATGAGTCCTTATGCTGAGTTCCCTTGATATTTCAGGGTCGCCATATACATCTTCGGAATAGGCATGAACGGGAAGCTGGTACAATTCAATGACCAGTTTGGTGAAACGAAAAAGTACAGGTGAGTCGGTCTTCAGATGAATCAGGCCATGGGATTTGAGTATTTTTTGATAAAGACGAAGAAACCGCGGGTGGGTTAATCTTTTTTTTGCCCGGGAAGTGCGAAGCTGCGGATCGGGAAAAGTGATCCAAATTTCGGCAACTTCGGCCGGAAAGAAGTATTCATTTATTTTATCAATCTGGATTCGAAGGAATGCGGCATTTTGTTGATTATTTTTCAGGCATTTGAGAGCTCCGATATAGAGACGATTTCCTTTCAGATCCACTCCAATGAAATTTCTTTCAGGATAAAGACCAGAAAGACCAACGGTGTATTCGCCTTTACCGCAAGCCAGTTCGAGATTTATCGGGTTTTCATTCTTAAAGAAATCCTTCCATTTTCCGGAAATCCCCTCTGGGTATTGCAAGACATTCGCAAAGGAATTAATTGCTTCGAATCGCTGAATTTTTTTTTGAGCCATACGAAGGCAAAAATAATGCTTGCAGGGATCGTGAAAAAGTTTTGGCCTCAGATGAAGGGAAGCTCTGAACCTAAGGAAAACCAGGGATCATTTGAATCGGACCTGCAAAATCAACTCATCAGACCTCAATCTCTGAAAAATGTTGAAGCGATTTTTTCCAAAAAGAAGCTTAGGAGAGATGTTCAAAGGAATCCTAAGCCCGGATGGAATTGAGCGAGTGCTTGCTCATGATATGAGGAACCAGGTTTTTATGCAACATGCTTTCGATGACAAGCATGGCGGCCATTAGGCCGGAAAGGTTTTGGGACATGGAACTTAAACAGCCCGTCCTGTCCATGATGGCCTGAAAACTATAATTTCCCAGCATACTGTAAATTTCCCATAATTTGTAAATGACCCCAATGCACAAGGTGGCAGAGATCAGCACAGTATATGAAATCGCTTTGGGAATGCGCAATTTAACAGAACACAAGGCATAAAAGCATAAGGCCAGGAGAAAGCTCATGCCAAAATGGGCAGCAAAATGGAGAAGTTTATCATGATCAGACAGCGAATCCGGAAATACGAATCCGAAGCAGATAATGCCTAAACCCAACAGTATCAGCGTCATTTTTTCACCAACACTATACTTATTCAACTCATTAACAATTTTCACGACAAATATTTGCCTTAAATAGACGAAATCCGTGCCAAAAAGCAGGCCTCACACACCCCTCTCCGCCATGAGCCGGTCAGCGCTCCATATTCCCGAGCCGTAAAAAATAAAAATTACGGAGAACCAAAAAAGATATCTTGTTAATGCAAGACCTCCGCCACCCAGATGGATGGCATGAAATAATGAGAACAATACAATCGCGAAAAACATAATCAGTCCAATGATTACACAGGAAACCCTGGTATACAATCCTGCAATTAAAGACAGCGCGCATATCCACTCGATGCCTCTGGCTAAATAGAAGATTATTTCAGGAGATCGACCGCTCTTACCGAAGATCCAATTACAAATAATATAAACAGTATCCTTTTCGGACATCGAAAAGCCATGGTAAATAAGGAGGCTTCCAAACCAAATTCTGACTACAAATAAGTAATTATCGAATGTATATTTTTTGAAGAAAGGGAACATAATATTGTAAATTGATCGATGTTAAACAGAAAATCTTTTAAACGCGTATTTTTCTTTAAAGATCAAATAGTCAATGCTCAATCTGCCGGAGCCGCAAATGATGACCATACATGCAAAAGAGAGTAATGAAATAGTAATCGCACCATCACCACTGTAGATATGGTGGATATTCGCTGTAAGAGTGGCAACCAGCATGGTGAAAGCTACAAAGCAGGCCGCGACACGGGAAAATAGTCCCAAAAAAATCAGGAGACCACCGAAAAATTCAGAGCCTTTAGCCAGGTAATACATTAATAAGGGTGCAGGAAAATGAAGCTCTTTGCCAAACCATTGGAGGAAAAAATCCGTTTGACTGCTATCGAAAATAAATCTGCCATTTTCCATCATCGTATATCCAAACCAAAACCGGAATAACAGGTACATAATCCGGGTTAAAATTTCTTTTTTCATAATTAGCTAGCTTTTGTTCATTTAATTTCTCCCTTTTATAACAAATTCATGTTACCGATCATAATATTTGTTTTAAAAAGTCAAAAATTGAACAATAGCCCGGCTGCAAAAAGAATAACCCGGTAATAATAATAGATGAGAATGATTATTTACTTATAAAATCAAGTGAATGAAAGCGCTAAAGACAATTAACGGCTGGACTGCTCTTCGAACCTTAAAATTATTTTCTTGAAATTTTCCTGTTCCTCTTTCGTGAAATGCTGCTTGCCTGCCATATTCACCACCCCCTGGTCGCCCGTGGCATCCGGAATAAATGCCAGATTCGGTCCCATCACACTAAATAACTCAGGGTCAACAGAGGCGAAATACTTTTTAAAAGCTGGTATTTGATCTTGTTTCATGGCCTAATATTTTTACGTGTTGGAATAAAATTTAAGCATCCTGGTGCCTTTTAAAAAAAGGTTTATCAAAGTTCCTAAATATTGTTGTGAAATTTTCTTCCCGGCCCGTAACCGTTGAGAACGGCCAACTATAAAAGCAAAAAACCCTGAAGCGTAGTGTAGAACTGCATTTCAGGGCTAATTTTGCTGTAGAGGGAGGATTCGAACCTCCACGGGGCAGTTAGCCTTAGCACAATGTTAGCGGTGGTCAACCCCAGTCGGCCACGCCTTTCAGCGAGACCGGCATTATGCTATGTTTGTCCTGTGATCCCCACCCCCGAGACAAGAGGGCATGTCTGCCAGATTTCATCACTCCACAGTAAAGCCGCCGTTTCTACCCAGCGACAATGCAATATTAAGGTAAATGGCATAATCATTGAAGGAATTTTAATAAAAATTTTGAAATATTCGAATATATTCAAATATTCATTATATTTATTAAATATTATTAAAAACTGACATTAAAATGGCTTCGAAATTCAACCTGGATAAACTCGACCTGCAAATCATTCATGAAATGATGGAGAATGCCGAGATCTCGTATGCGGATCTCGGGAAAAAACTTTTTGTTTCAGGTGGTACGATCCATGTGCGCATAAAAAAACTCCAGGAGTTCGGCATAGTCAAAGGTACAAGACTGAATGTTAATCTCAAGCACCTGGGTTATGATGTGATTGCTTTTATTGGCATATACCTGGAAAAAAGCTCTTTGTATGATTCCGTTGCCAAGGAGTTGCGCAGGATTCCGGATATCGTCCGCCTCAATTATACCACGGGCAATTACAGCATGTTTGCCGAAATTGTTTGTAAGGACATCGCCCAGCTTCGTTTTGTTCTTCACGATGAGTTGCAAAAGATCAAAGGAATCGAGCGTACCGAAACATTTATTTCCCTGGATGAAAGTTTTAACCGGAATGTTCAGGTTTATAAGGAACCCTAATACTTCCTTTCACTCCTTTACATTCAGCGCATCCCTTAAACCGTTTCCCAAAAGGTTAAATGCAAGCACGAGCAACATGATTGCAATGCCTGGAACCAGGGCCAGCATCGGATTATGTGTGATAATGAAATTATAGTTTTCCTTGATCATCAATCCCCAGCTGGGCTGCGGCGGTTGAACTCCGATGCCCAGGAAGCTTAATCCTGCTTCAATGATTATGGCGGACGCGAAGTTGGATGCGGCGATCACCAGGACGGGTCCCATGATGTTAGGAAGAATATGTCTTACAATGATCCTTCCCGTGGAGTATCCCATGGCGCGCGCTGCCTCTACGTATTCAAGCTGCTTCACCGCAAGCACCTGTCCTCGCACAATGCGCGCTACATTCACCCACATCGTCAGCCCGATCGCAATGAATACCTGCCAGAATCCTTTACCCAGAAGAAGTGTTAGCGCGAATACCAGCAGCAAAGTGGGAATACTCCAGATTATATTCAACAGCCACATGATGATATTATCTGTGGTTCCGGCGAACCACCCGGCCAGGGCACCAAGAAGAATGCCGATGGTCAGGGAGAGGATAACGGTGACGAGACCTACGGCCAGACTTACCCGCACACCAATGATCAGGCGGCTGAGAATATCACGCCCATACCGGTCCGTTCCCAGCCAGAATGTTTTCTTTTGTATCTGCAGGTCCCGGTCCGTCACCGGATGAAAAAAAGATTCGCGTTCGCTGATTCCCTCATCAATAAATTTTCCCACAATCAGGCTGTCGCCCTGCTGTGCATAATCCGTGATGGGCACATAGTCGTAACGGTCATCTGTACCCGTAAATAATTCAGAGATCCGGGATTTGGTTTCCACCGGCCGGTTCTTTCTGATCATCAGAAAGGTCTGCTGAAAACCGGGTTTTTGCCCTCCAATTTCCAATGTCATTCGATTGGCATCCGGGCTATGGTCCGGCGCAAGCACATAAGAAAAAACAGCAACGAGCACAGAAATGGAAATAAGCACAATGCCAAAAACCGCTCCGGGATTTTTTAATAATCTCCGCCATTGGGAGGATATGGTTGATGGTTGATGGTTGATGGTTGATGGTTGATGGTTGACGGTTGAGCAGCAATTTATAAACAATTCTACAAATAAAGTCCGTCAACTGTCAACCGTCAACTCTACTTCACCAGCCTGCTCTTCCACCTATACTTCCCAAACAAGCCGAATGCGCCGGCGGTCACTGTATATATTATATGAAAGGGCTGGAATAAAATGAAATATTTCATGAGGGCGCTTTGCTGGAAAAAGCTGGCCACCCTGGCGACAAAAAAATATTCTGCGAATATTTTAATTAGTAAAAAAAACAAGAGCCACCGCCAGCTGCCATAATAAAAGCTCAGTAAAAACAAAATCAATAAACAAACGTTCACTGCATATACCAGGGCAAGCGTCAGGAAAGTCGCCGGATGCCGGTAGTGTGAGATCTTGCTTGCCCAGCGGATGCGCTGGCGGAGAAAAGACCGCAGACCATTTGCTGCTTCTGTACTTATAATCGCCGCCTGATTTTTCAGGTATACTGCTTTCCCGGGAAAGCCTGACTGCATCTTTCTCATCAGCAGCATATCATCCCCGGATGCAATATGATCGATGCCGCCAAAACCATCCACTGCTTTAAATGCATCCCGGCTGTAAGCCAGGTTTGCCCCGTTACACATCGGATAAAGATTTTTCTGAAGCGCTGCGCCGGTAATGCCCTGCAGGGAAATGAAGTCGAGCGCCTGGAATTTGGAGAGTATTGAACTATCCGTTAAGATTCTTACCGGCCCCGCAAGTATCACATATTTCCCGGTAGCATAGGCGCCAACCAGGGTCTCAATCCAGTCCGGTCCCGCTATGCAATCCGCATCCGTACAAACAATCAACTCGCCCTCAGCATGCGCAATCCCCGTTTCGATGGCTTTTTTCTTGTAAGCATTCAGGCTGTGCTCATCCACAAAATCAAAAAGATTCATCAACCTTACCCCTTGACCCATTCCTTCTACGATGGAGGCCGTTCCGTCCGTTGAAAAATCATTTACTACGATTACTTCGGTATAAGCAGACGAGTAGGATTGATTAAGAATCGATTTCAGGCAGGAGCCGATATGCAATTCTTCATTTCTTGCAGGAATTATAATGGAGACTTTCAGACCTTGAGCTGGATCCCCTTCCTGTTTAACAACTGTCCGGGACTCGGTCAGAGAAGGTTCCCGGAAAGGATCTTTTTTCCCGGAGGGTATCTGGTCCCATATCCAATGATAATATAATATCAGAAGGGAATACAACAATAAGAGACCTGCCGTAAAGCCTATGAATGCATACATCGTTTGATATCCAATTGGTAATATACGATGTTGGGGGAAGTAAAAAGTAAAAAAGGAAAGGCCAGAAACAGCCGAATTAATTTGCGCCTGAAGGCGGAATGAAGTAGATTTGAATAGTTGTTTAACTAACTATATGCCAAACAACCATTTCAAAAAAGGCGAGCTTTATAGTTTCGTGACCGGCAAAGCTTCCATTGCCATTGCCCGACGCCTGCAGAAAAAATTTAATCAGGCTGGGCTGAATATCACCATTGAACAATGGAGCGTTTTGTATCAGTTGTGGAAGCAGGATGGGCTGAGTCAGCAGGAGCTTTGCCGCGCTACGTTCCGGGACAAACCAAGCATCACCCGGCTGGTTGATAACCTGGAGAAATTGCAGCTGGTCAGGCGCATGGCTTCTTCCGATGACCGGCGGATAAACAGGATTTGTTTAACGAAGCTGGCTTTCAAATTGCAGGAACAGACCATGTTGATGGCAGAAGATACCTTGAATGAAGCTTTGGAAACTGTGCCCGCTGAGCAGATAGAAGTTTGTAAATCGGTTTTGCAAATCGTATATGATAATCTTAATTATGAAAATAAAAACAAACCACGATGAACACAGCAACCATTAAACAGGTACAGATCAAAGGTGGCGAATGGCTGGTTAGGGAATCTTCAGCCGGGGAAACATTTATCCCGGAAGATTTTAATGAAGAACAACGCATGGTAAAAGAGATGTGCGCCTCTTTCCTGGCAACGGAGGTCTTGCCCCTGACTGATCGGATAGAGACGAGGGAACCCGGACTCATGCCGTCCCTGCTGGAAAAAGCCGGTCAGCAGGGTTTGCTTGGCGCTTCCATACCGGAAAACCTGGGCGGCCTTGGGAAAGACTTCATCACGGCAACCCTGATCAATGAGGGGCTTGGCGGAGGCGCTTCTTTTTCAGTAGCGCTTGCTGCGCATACCGGCATCGGCACGCTGCCCATCCTGTATTTTGGAACAGAACAACAAAAATTAAAATATATTCCGAAACTGGCGACGGGAGAATGGAAGGCTTCTTATGGATTGACGGAACCTAATAGCGGAAGCGATGCGCTTGGTGCAAAAACGACGGCTGTCCTGAGTAAGGATGGAAAATATTATCTCCTCAACGGACAGAAATGTTGGATCACCAACGGTGGGTTTGCAGACATATATACAGTTTTTGCAAAAATAGATGGCGAAAAGTTTACGGGGTTTATCGTAGAAAGAAATTTTGAAGGATTTACCCGGGGCCCTGAAGAGCACAAGATGGGTATTAAAGGATCATCGACCGTGCAATTATATTTTCAGGATTGTAAAGTACCTGTTGAAAATGTACTGGGAGAAATAGGTCGCGGTCATATAATCGCGTTTAATATTCTGAACCTCGGCAGGTTGAAATTATGCGCAGCAGCAGTCGGCGCTGCAAAGCGCGTAGCGGGAATCTCCATTGCTTATGCAAATACGCGTGAGCAATTCAAGACGATGATCTCTCAATTCGGTGCCATCAAGAATAAAATTGCGGAAATGGCCATTTATATCTGGGTGGCTGAATCTGCTTTATATCGCGTGTCGAAATGGATTGATGACAAAAAAGAAGAACTCCTGGAGGAAGGAAAACAAGCAAATGAAGCAGCACTCGGTGCAGCAGAAGAATATGCCATCGAGTGTGCCATGCTGAAGGTATTCGGAAGCGAATTACTCGATTTTGTTGTGGATGAAGCGGTTCAGATTCACGGGGGGAATGGCTTCAGCGATGAATACGGGGTTTCAAGGGCATACCGCGACAGCCGGATCAACAGGATTTTTGAAGGGACCAATGAGATCAACCGATTATTGACCGTGGACATGCTTTTAAAAAGGGCAATGAAGGGCCGCCTGGATATTATGACCCAGGCCAAAGCTGTTGCCAAAGAGCTGATGAGCATTCCGGATTATGGATCAGCGGATGAAACGTCGTTCGCAACAGAATGGAAAATTATCCGGCAATTCAAAAAATCCATCCTGATGGTGGCAGGAGCCGCTGTGCAAAAACTTTCAGCAAAAATCGAAGGTGAGCAGGAAATCCTGATGCATATTGCCGATATGGCGATGGTTTGTTTTCATGCGGAAAGCGCCCTGCTCCGGGTAATGAAATTGTCTGAAGAGCGGGAAGAAAGCAGCCTAGGCTTTGAGCTTGACATCGTAAGAACTTATCTGTACGATGCGGGCGACCAGATTAATAAATCGGGGAAAGATGCTATTAATGCATTTGCAGGAAGTGACGAGCAACGCATGCTTTTACTGGGATTAAAGCGATTCACTAAAACGGATCCTTTTAATTCCAAGGAATCGAAGAGGCGAATTGCAGATAAACTGATAGCTGAAAATAAATACCCATTGTGATCAGCCGGCATTTTCTGATGAGCTGATCATTATGTCTGCAGGAAGATGCATATATATTCATATTAAATATTCATTCAGATGCCTGAAGAGAAAAATCTTTTTATCCATCATGTTTTTTTCTGGCTTGCCAACCCGAAAAGTTCAGCTGACCGGGATCAACTCATCAATGGGTTGAGAAAACTTTCCAGAGTCGCGACGATCAAGC
>JANWIY010000178.1 GCA_025449645.1 Chitinophagaceae bacterium
CCAACCAATGGCCTCCAATCAACTCAAGCCAAGCTGGAAAGACCGGCTGAAAGCCCTTCGAAATCTTCCGGCTTTTTTTAAACTGGTTTGGGCTGCCAGTCCCTGGATGACCATTACCAATGCAGGTCTCCGCCTGATGAGATCAGCCATCCCGGTTTCTGTTCTCTATGTCGGCAGGCTCATTATTGACGAAGTCATTTTTCTGAACAAGGGACACGGAAGTGGATCGATGTCGCACTTGTGGAGCTTGATCCTCATCGAATTCGCTCTTGCAATTTTCAATGACGCACTTGGGAGGTGCGTTTCGCTCCTGGATAGTCTGCTTGGCGATCTCTTCGGAAATATCAGTTCCGAACGCATCATGGAACACGCGTCGAAACTGGATCTCGAGCAATTTGAGGATGCGATTTTTTATGATAAGCTTGAAAGAGCCCGGCAGCAGACCACGGGACGAACTGTTTTACTTTCCCAGGTCCTGAGCCAGATACAGGATCTGATAACTATGGGATTTCTGGCCGCCGGGCTCATTGTTTTTAATCCCTGGCTGATCGCCCTACTGTTCATCAGCATCTTACCTTCATTTATCGGTGAATCATATTTCAATGATCAAACGTATGCATTGAGCCGGCGGCAGACGCCTGAGCGTAGAGAGCTCGACTACCTGCGTTATATCGGCGCCAGCGATGAAACGGCCAAAGAAATAAAAATTTTCGGCCTTTCGGATTTTATCATTGGCAAGTTCAAAGCATTGGCAGATAAATTTTATCTCAGCAACCGGAAAATTGCCGTTAACCGCTCACTTTGGGGCACAGGATTTACTTTACTCGGGAGCCTGGGCTACTACAGTGCTTATGTTTATATTATTCTTCAAACCATTCATGGTTCGATCAGCATCGGCCAGCTCACTTTTCTTGCGGGATCTTTTCGCCAGTTAAAATCACTTATGGAATCTGTTCTGACGCGCTTTACCGCCGTATCTCAGGGTGCCATTTATCTTAGTGATTTTTTTGAATTCTTTGAGATCAGTCCCAGAATAATTTCTGCTGAGTCTGCTCTTCGTTTTCCAAACCCTATCCGGCAGGGTTTTGTTTTTGAGAATGTAGGTTTTCGTTATCAGAATGCTGAACGCTGGGCCGCCAGAAATTTAAATTTCACCTTAAATGCAGGAGAAAAAATTGCCCTGGTGGGCGAGAATGGAGCCGGTAAAACGACCCTTGTTAAATTGCTGGCCAGGTTATATGAACCTACCGAAGGAAGGATCCTTTTGGATGGCGTTGATCTTATTGAATATGATCTGAATAGTCTTCGCCAAAATATTGGCGTGATTTTTCAGGACTATCTCCGCTACCAGATGCGCGTCTCCGATAATATTGCCGTTGGAAATATCCTGGAGAAAGAGAACAGACCGAGGATCGTTTCGGCAGCGGAGCAAAGTCTCGCTGCAGGTTTAGTTGACCGCCTTTCCGCCGGATACGATCAGATGCTGGGCCGGCGTTTTACTGAAGGTGTTGAGCTTTCCGGAGGCGAATGGCAAAAAGTCGGACTGGCAAGAGCCTACATGCGGGATGCACAGGTATTGATCCTGGATGAACCAACATCCGCATTGGACGCACGTGCCGAATTTGAAGTGTTCCAGCGCTTTGCGGCACTTACGAAAGGAAAGACCGCCGTACTGATCTCACACCGGTTTTCTACGGTTCGGATGGCTGGCCGCATCCTGGTTTTGCAGGAAGGAAAGCTGATTGAATCCGGCACGCATGAAGAACTGATCGCAAAGAAAGGCATGTATTCAGAATTGTTTAATCTCCAGGCCAAAGGATATCAATAGTTAATTTGAAAATTTGAAAATGTGTAAATAGGTAAATGCCTTTGGTGGATACGGTTTCATTTTCAAATTATCAAATTTTCATAAATAGACGATGAGTGGAAAACTGCAATACTGTCCCAGATGCAAAAAAGCCTTCAGCTGTAATAAAGAAAATATTTCTGCATGCGACTGCATGCAGATCTCACTCAGCAATGCGGCCAAAACATATCTTGCGAGCACCTTTTATGGATGTCTCTGTAATGATTGCCTGGTGGCCATTGAACTGCTTATTGCCCGGGAAAAAGAATGCCCTTTTCCAGGGCTCGGGGGAGAACTCACGGAAGGCGTTCATTATTATATAGAAGATGGATATCGCGTGTTCACTGAATTTTACCATATCTCCCGCGGATATTGCTGCCGCAGTGGTTGCAGACACTGTGCCTATGGGTTTAAGAGGAGGTATGCGGAGTGAATGGACAATGGACAGCTGATAGTGGACAATGCGAATGTATGGGGAATGCTTTAACACGCCAGTGACCAATTTTTAATTTTTAACCGGCAAATCAAACGCGACCGCCTCGTGTTCAAAATGCCCTTTATGAGATCCGTCGCAAAAGGGTTTGTTCTGGGATAACCCGCAGCGGCAGATAGAAATAATTTCGCGGCCTTCGATTCCGTAAGGTGCCCCCGTTATATCTACAATTTCAAAATCGCCCTGTATTTTTAAAGATCCGTTGCTTTTTACTGTGATGATTGTGCTGGCCATAATGCTTTGCAGATTTATAATGAATTTAGACAAGGTTCTTGATTTGCCTTGCCTTCTTTTTTCGGTAAAGCCATTGAATGATTCTTTATTCGCCGACGGTATCGCCGTCCCGGATTTCATCAGACGGATTTGTGATGATCTGATTCCCGGCTTTTAATTTCCCGTAAACTTCAACTTTACCTCCGGCTTTATTGCCAGTTGTTACGTCAACGCTGAATGCTTTTTGATTTCGAACAGCCACCACATATTTTCTTTCTGTTGTTATGAGAACGGCTGTCTCAGGCACCATGAATGCGTCTGGATTTCCTTTTGAATAAACCAGTACATCAGCATACATTCCAGGAGAAAGAAGATCATTATTATTCTTTACATCTATTTCCATTCTTTCGGAACGAAACTGCGTGTTTACATTCATGGATTGTCTGCTGATGAATCCGGTCATTTTTTTCTCTGGCAATGCACTGGTGTAAAATGAAATGCTGTCCTTGTCTTTCAGGTTCACTGCAATATTTTCCGGCACGTCCACCTGAAGACGCAAATGGGAAACCTGTTTTAATTCCAGCATGGGCTTGTCTCTTGAAGTGGCGCTGATCAGAGCACCCGGGTGCACGTTGCGATCCGTAATAACCCCGTCAAACGGAGCCGTCACCCTGAGGTAGGTCTGCATGGTTTCCTGCATCTGCCAATTACTTTTTTCTGCGTTGCTGAGCGCGCTGTCGGCCTGCATTTTCGATTTCAGCGTTGATAAATCCAGGGGAGATATGGCTCCTGCTGTGCTGGACGCTTCCAACAAACGAAGGTAATGCTCCTTATCAATTGAAAAATCCGCCAGACTGCGGGCATATTTTTCCCGGGCTTCCAGACTGGCCTGCACCAATTCAGGTGCTTCGAGTTCCATGAGCAACTGACCTTTTACCACCCTGGATCCGATATCTACCAATACCGACTTTACGTAACCATTCACTTTTGGATAAATACTCACTTCTTCGTAGGCTGCGAGCTGGCCGGGCAATTTAATTTCCGAAGCCACGCCAGCTTTTTCAACAGTCGCCAATTGGTAGTGTACGGTTGCTTTTTTTTTCTCCGGCCTTTTATCTTCCGCCCTGTCCGATGAGCAGGCAGCAAAAAGAAAAAGCACAGGGATAAATAAAAAATAATACTTCATCATGCATTTATTTAATGATTTGAATCTTCGGGTAATAAGGACACGGACCGGTAAGATGCATTTTGTCTAACCCAACCGTAAACCAGGGGCACGATAAATAATGCTGCAAATGTAGATGCCGCAAGTCCGCCGATGACAGCAGCACCCAGGGGTGCAGACTGATCTCCGGCATCGCCTATGCCAAAGGCCATTGGGATCATTCCTGCAATCATTGCCATGCTTGTCATTAATATAGGACGCAACCGTATGCCCGCACTTACCCACGCTGCTTTAAACGGGTCCTTATAATCCAGCCGCAAAGATTCTGCATTGGTTACAATCAGAATAGCGTTCGCAACAGAGACACCGGTCGACATGATAATGCCCATATAGGATTGCAGATTAAGGGTTGAACCGGTTGCAAGCAGCATGAGGATGGCACCCAATAGAACCGCAGGTACGGTTGCCAGAACGGAAATCGCTAATCCAAAAGACTGATAGTTAGCCGCCAGTAGCAGCAGAATAACGACAATGGCAACCAGTAAACCAGTTTGAAGGGAATCCAGTGTTTCGGTCAATAGGGATGACATGCCACGCACTTCGGTAACCATGCCCGGGGGTGGCGTTCCCAAATCCTGGACGGCTTTTTGTACGGCGACCGTCGCACTGCCCAGGTCCTTATGGTTGATATTGGCGCTTACGGTCAGGAACCGGCGGGGGCCGGAACGGTCATACTCACCCGGCAGTGTGTCCATGCTGAATTGCGCTACGTCAGATAGAACAGGCCTGTCCTCACCTTTTACCAGGGGAATCGATTTCAATTGTTCAACGGAATTCATCAGGTATTCCGGTACTTGCACCTGTACCTGGTAGGTATAAGCAACTTTCGTATCTAACCATTGCACTTTTTCTGTAAAACGGCTGGAAGATGTTGCATCAGTTATGCTTCTGGCCACCTCATTCAGGTCCAGACCCATTTGGGCAAGGCGGTAGCGGTCAAGATGCATACTGATGGTCGGAAAGTGAAGGGGCTGCACTATTTGTACATCCCGCAGGTAAGGGATTTCCTTGAGAAGATTGACAAGCTTTTGAGAATAATCTTTTATATTTTCGAAATTTTTTCCTGCAATACGAACTTCGATGGGTGTTTCTGCCCCCTGGGCCATGATCTTTTCTGTGAGCTCAATCGGCTCAAAAGAACTGCTTACACCTGGATATCCAGCGTAGATATTTTCTCTCAGCCTGTCTTTTAGCTTGTCCAGATTTACTTTGTATCCTCTGTCAAGTTCGAGCTCCATAAGCGCCTCGTTGGTACCACTATTAAAAATATAGAGATTGCTGGTTCCGTAACTGCTGGGTACAAGCCCGACATAAGCCGAACTGATGGCAACGTGCCCGTTTACAGTGGAATCAATAATATTCAATATGCCTTTTACTGTTCTTTCGGTTTTCTCGAGGCGTGTTCCCTCCGGTTCTTTAATGCGGATCTCCAATTCACCGGCATTGCTTTTGGGGAGCAGATCCTTTCCGATGAACATGAAACAAAGGCCCGCACCTGTGAGGGAAAGAAGAACGTAGACGGACACGATGAGTTTTCGCCGCGGCATCCATTTCTCCAATCTTCCCGTGAGCATAATTTTCACTCTTTGAAAAAATCCATTTTCCGAAGTATGTCTTTTATCCTCTTTCGTATGATTCTTCACTTCTTTGATCTCGCGATCATCCAAAGCCAGGCCTGCATGCGCATGGTATTGACCATGTCTGTAACGGAACATATCTTCTTTCAGAAGCCAATTCGAAATGACCGGCACCAGGGTTTGGGCGGCTATAAAAGAAAATATCATGGCAAAACCGATCGATAAGGACAATGGAAGAAACATCGCTTTGGGCACACCGGTCATCACAAATGAGGGCGCAAAAACCGCCAGGATACAGATCAGGATGAGCAGGAGAGGAAAAGAAATTTCCTGACAGGCATCCAGGATGGCTTGTCGTTTCGGTTTCCCCATTTCCAGATGCTGATGAATATTTTCAATGGTGACCGTAGCCTGATCCACCAGTACACCGATAGCCAGTGCCAGGCCGCTCAGGGTCATGATATTGATGGTTTGTCCGAACAGGTTCAGGAACAAAACACTGCTTAATATTGCTACAGGAATCGTTATGATTACGACCAGGCTGCTGCGCCAGTCCCGCAAAAACAAAAGCACCATCAGTCCGGTGAGGATTGCACCCAGGATACCTTCAGTCATCAGGCTTTTTACAGCGTCGATCACAAAAACGGATTGGTCAAATTCATAGCTCAACTGTACATCATCCGGCATCAGATTTTTCATCTCCGGCAATTTCGCCTTCAGATTTTGCACAACATCCCAGGTGGATGCTTCGGCCGTTTTCACAACCGGAATATAAACCGAACGTTTTCCATTGATCAATGCGTAGTCAACCGTAACATCTGAAGCGTCAGCTACCGTGGCAACATCATGAATGAATACGGTGGAAGCTCCCTTGGTAACCAGCGGGATGTCTTCAAATTCCTGCACATGATCTTCCAGGGAGTTTACAGTGGTTACATACATCATGCTGTCGATTCGAAGGTTTCCTGCCGGAGTCATCGCATTATTATTTGCAATGGCTTCTACCACCTGGTCGGGCGAAATATTAAAGCGGCGCAATTTTTCCGGATCAATGTTTATGACAATGGATCTGGAATTGGCTCCGAACGCCGGAGGTGCAGATAGACCGGCCACAGAGGCAAACATAGGCCGGATGCGGGTTGCCACCAGGTCATAAATTTCTTTCAGGGATTTGATTTTGCTGCTGAACACAAGCTGCCCTACGGGAAGAGAAGATGCATCAAACCGGATCACCTGGGGAGGGAGGGCACCGGGCGGAAAAAATTTAGCGGCCCGGTTCACTTGCAGGCCCAACTGTGCTGAAGCTTCCGCCATATTGGTATTTTCATAAAAGGAAAGTTTGATGAGTGTAAGGCCCTGGATGTTCTTGCTCTCAATGTTTTTTATCCCGTTTACATAAAGGAACTGATCCATCATGCGGGTCGAAAAAAAACCTTCCATCTGCTCGGGCGACATGCCGCCGTAGGATTCGATTACATAAATTGTGGGCAGGTTCAGGTTTGGAAAAATATCGATGGGAATTTTACGTATCGCTTCTATGGAGAACAATAACAATCCCATGAATAATACGAGAACCGTGATTGGTCTTTTTAAAGCTGCTTTTACCATTACGGTTATTTTATTGATTTGATGAAATTGTCAACACTTCCGGTTGCTGAAGCCTTATCCAGTTGAGCCAGGTACCAGTCGGCCAGCGTTTCAATAAAGTCATTTTGTGACCGGTCCAAAACAAAAGCGGCGTTTGTCAGGTCAACCAGGTTTATGATGCCTGCCTTATACTGGGCCAGCTCCTGGGCATATACGTCCTGGGCAGCCGACAGCTGAACCGGTAATTCCAATAAATTGGTTTCAGCAGTTTGAATGGCACTTGTCGCCTGCAGATATCCCGAATGCAGGGCCAGCTTTTCCTGCTGCAGGGCCAGTTCGCTGGCTCTTGTTTCAAATTGGTATACCCTCAGCCTGTCACGCTTGTGAATTCCGTTAAATAAATCATATTGAAAAGAAACTCCCGTCAGGTAGTTCAATCTTTGATAGCCCAAACCCTGCGATAATGAATTGTACTGATCATTGTAGGCTATACTTGATCCTCTCGCCCAGCCGGAACCGGTCAACATGATCCTGGGCAGATAACTTTTGCTGATCAGCTGCTCTTGCGCCAGGAATGTATTCTTCTGACTTTCGTAATAATCCAGGAAAGGGTTATGGGTACTATCGGCCTGCTGATTGGCAATGCTGGATTGAATTTTAATATAGGTATTCGTGGCCGTATCAATCTGCAGGTTGGGTACGGGAATGCCAGTTAAAAAGGAAATTTGTTCTTTTAACTGAAAAATTTCTCCCTGCGTTTGATTATACGTGATCCGGCTTTTTGACAATTCTGCCTTTGCCAGGGAAGAGTCTGAGCCTGGTTTTATGCCCGATAGTGTCAGTGCTCTAATCACCAAAAAAATGTTTTCATAACGATCCACATTTTGTTTATTCACAACCAGCCGGAACTGATTTTTAAGAAGATTGAAATACAGTTGGGCAGCCTGGATTTTTAAAATGTAGAGTTCCTTTTCCCGGTCGGCCTGCGAAAGGTTAACATAGGACCTTGCATTTTCGATGAAGGCATGCCGGTACCCGAAATCGACCAGGTCGTATTGTGCAGATAAGACGGCGATATTGCCGGTGGAGGACTGGCCGTCATTCTGTTTCCGAACGCCTGCAGAAGTGGAAGGAATGATTCCGAAAGTATTGTAACTGCCCGGAAGCGAATTGTCCGTTCCAAGACCGATCTGCTCATTTGCTCTCAGGGAAGGCAAAAATAAATGCTGTGCATCCGTGACGGCCGCCTCGGCACTGTTCACCAGCGCCTGCTTTTGTAATAATTGGGGATAGTAGAGTTGCGCGCTGTCCACCAAATCCTGTAAGGAATAATTCGGTTGTTGGGCAAAAAGGGAAAACAGGGGGATGAATAATAAAAACCCTGTTAATGCAGGGATCTTCCTGTCATATTCAGTAACCATAAAAATCTAAAATGAATGGATGAATGATGATTGCTAAGAAAAAATATTATTATGTGGTGGCCCCCGGAGCGTCATTGCTATTAAAAAAGGAAAAGAAATAAAATGAACGGCGTAGGTGGGAAGATTGGGACAGACTTTATATTCAACCGGAGGCTGGAGCATCCATTTATTGAGGGAAGGCAGAATTTCCGGCTGAAAATGCTTGTTTAATCGAAAACCTGTTTGATGCTGATTCGGTTTGTTGTGATGCTTTTCCGGGCGCTTATTGGATGCAGATTTAATGTTAAAGGAATAATTATTCTGCACACCGGAGTTTCCGGAAATACCAGAATTGAAAAACAATTGTACGACGAGGAAAAAAGGACAAAAGGCTACCAAAATGGCCCTGGAAAGAAAATAATATGAAGGTTTGGGGTTAAGCACGAATCATTTCGATTTTTCTAATGGTGTAAGAGTTCTGAATCAAAGCGTGAAAATGATCCGCAAAGGTATAAAGAAATCTATGGAATGGGTTAGAAACGCTGGATTTAACATTAAGATCTTATTTTACCCAAATTTTAAAGCTATTCAGGGTAAAGTGCGGTCGTTCTTATTTGTTTAAAATGAGCAGGCTGTTTTATATTTGGAAATAATATTTCCTTATGAGGAAGCTCCTTTCTTTCAGTCTTCTCCTTTTAACTTTTATAACGATGTCTTTTTTTCGCGCTAAGAAGATCAAAGTGATCTTTTTCGGAGACTCCCTTACCGAAATGGGAATGCAACCGCACGGATACGTTACGATTGCCGACAGCCTGCTAAATGCCGGCGGAAATGGCCAGTATGAAATTGTTGGTGCTGGTGTGAGCGGAAATAAAGTGTATGATCTATACCTGCGCATGGACGACGATGTGATCAGCAAATCACCGGATATAGTGGTGATCTGGATAGGTGTCAACGATGTCTGGCATAAAAAAATGGGAACCGGCACCGATGCAGATAAATTTGAAAGATTTTATCTGGCCCTGATCAAAAAATTGAAAGCAGCGAATGCAAAGCTGATCATTTGCACGCCTTCCACCATTGGTGAAAAAAATGATTGCACAAACGAGCAAGACGGAGATATGAATAAATATGCCGGCATTGTACGCAGGATTGCTGCAGAACAAAAGGTAGAACTGATTGATTTACGCAAAGAATTTGAAGATTATGAGAGGAATCACAACCCGGGCAATATGGAAAAAGGAATTCTTACCCTTGACGGAGTCCATCTCAATGAAAATGGGAATCGCTTCGTGGCGAACCTGATGGCCGATGCAATAAAGAAAATACATTGACCGGGCACTTTATCCCTGGTCGTTCCCGGCAGGAGCGTGATAAACAACGGAAGAATTTGCAGGATTCCAGTAGTTTCCGGAAATGATGAGCAGGCTGATCATCTTTATGCTGTTGTCATAATAATCGAAGTCTTTCAGTTTGAATTGAACCAGATAGTCCCAAATGGAATTCAACCACCTTTGATTTGCAGGATCCACCATGGCCGCAATGGCAAAAGGACCGATAAAGCTCAGCGCTTCGTAGTGTCTGCTGCGGATATCATCTCCTTCCAGCGTATAGCCTGCTGAAATATTATCCGGATTATCGGAAGTGGTCTGCCTGATCCACCGGTTGATCTTTTTTACCAATTCGGAAGATCGCTTGTCGCCCGTAAGCAGGTAATCTGTTGCAATCCGCCATGGAACACGACAGGCGTTATAGTTATAACATCCGTCGTAGCGGGATTCCAGGTACCTGGGATGCGCCGGCTGAGCAGTATGATTTATATGGACAATAAAATCCGGAATCAGGCCGGCATCATTGCTGTAAGTTTCCTGCATCAGGGAGAATAGCTTGTAATTCCTGTCCACCACTTTATTCCATTGCGCATCACCCGTTGCCATCTCAAACAGCTTGCAATGCAATGGCATAAAATCAGATGAGCGCATATCAAAATAATCCTTACTGTCATTCTCAACGGCATCGCTGAGTAAAATGCTGAAGGAATCCCGGTTGATCTCATATTGCATGATGGAGTGAATCGTATTACGCGCTGCGGAGAGGTAATTGTATTTCCCCCTGGACCCCCATTGATCATGGGCCAGGAGCAAGGCATAGGCGATATCCATATCACCATCTGTAGCGGAGGTCTGATCTTTGTTTTTGCTGTCGGAGAACTGCGACCAGGCCATGAGCGGGGATTCAGGTTTGCTCGGATGAGCGATCACGTACCGGAAAAGACTATCGAAGGTTCCATGGGCCACCGGATCTGCACCCGCCATCAGGGCGGTAATGATCATGCCGTATCCCTGTCCTTCTGAGACACTCTGAAAACGGGAACCCTCTTCTTCAAAAAATACATAGGCCTGATCCATCCCGGGAGAAGCATGGATATACTGTCTTTTCCAGTATTGATAAAAATGCAAAACCTGGTCATCCATTTTCTTTTGCGAAATATGGTTGGGTTTGATGCAACCCTTATAATAGGAAACATGTTGCGGAAACGGCCGGTTGACCATCTGGGAAAAGGATGTATTTGCCATTAGGACGAAGATGAGCAGGGTAAAACCGGATCTGGGCATATAAGGGAAACGAATTTTCTGGCGCCTCATTGCTTTTTATAACAGGCAGGCTCCAATTTAGTTGCAGAGCCTGTTACCATCTGATTTTATATTGTTAATTTTTAAGGACAGGTGTGAATCCGGTCCAATAATTAAAGGATATCACTTGAAAACCACTTTGTTGTAAATTGGACTTCCAAAATCAACAGCTATTGAACAAGCATTCCATCACAAATCCAAAACTTTCCTTTTTTTTACTGCTGGCTCTTAGCCGCGTCGCCATCGGACAGGTTCATCAGATGCCTGCCTATCCCCTGATCAGCCATGATCCTTATTTCAGCATCTGGTCATTCAGCGATACTGTAACCGCATCGCCAACTAAACATTGGACGGGTGCCGATCAGCCCCTCATAGCCAGAATCACGGTGGATGGGAAAAATTACCGCATTCTGGGGGACAGCTCAGCACATGAAGTTGCCGGCGGTGGACTCGCCGGTGTTCAAAAGCAGGTAACTGTGACGGCTACCCGAACAATATACGATTTTGTTTGCGGAGCAGTGAATGTGCGCATGCAATTTACTTCGCCGCTGATCCTGAATGACCTTCATTTGCTGTCGCGGCCCGTTTCTTATATTTCTTTCCAGATCAGCGACGGAGACCACCGGACGCATAAAGTGCAATTGCATTTCATCGCTTCGGCAAACCTGGCGGTGAATCTTGCTGCACAGGATGTGCAGAGTACAAAACTTTCCACGGCATCGCTGAATCTGTTGAGGTCGGGTACCAGGGACCAGCCCGTGCTCGCCAGGAAAGGAGATGATCTCCGGATCGACTGGGGATATGTTTACCTGGGAGCAGCTAAAAAAGAATTATCCGTTCAAACAATTTCGGGAAGGGATCTGAGGACGGATTTCCCTGTGGAACTCATCAGCACAAAGCAAAGAAATCATCTTTTATTGCTGGGCTATGATGATCTTTATTCTATCCAGTACTTCCATTCCAACCTCAAGCCCTGGTGGAAGCTGGATTCTGGCAGCAGTATTGAAAAGGAAATGGACGCTGCGCTGACACAATACCCGGCCATCCTTAAAAAATGCGACAGCGCCGATCAGCAGGTATATCAGGATGCCTTTGCAGCAGGTGGTGAGCATTATGCCAAACTCTGCGTTGCCGCATACCGGCAAAGTGTTTCCGCGCACAAACTCGTGAAAAGCCCGGAGGGCGATCTGCTATTTTTATCCAAGGAAAATTTCAGCAACGGCTGCATCAGTACGGTGGATGTAACGTATCCTTCGGCTCCTCTATACCTGATGTACAATCCGGAACTGTTGAAAGGAATGCTCAACGGTATTTTTTATTACTGCGAAAGCGGGCGCTATGCAAAGCTGTATGCGGCACATGACCTGGGTACCTATCCGCTCGCGAATGGAGAGATTTATGGAGAAGGCATGCCGGTGGAAGAATCAGGAAACATGATCATTCTCACTGCCGCGATTGTAAAGAGAGAGGGCAATGCGGCCTATGCAACCAGGCACGGAAAAATTTTATCACAATGGGTAAATTACCTTGCGCAGAAAGGGCTGGACCCCGCCGATCAGCTGTGCACGGATGATTTTGCTGGACATCTGGCACGCAATGCTAACCTATCATTGAAAGCCATCGTGGCGATCCGTTGTTTTGGCATGATGGCGGAAATGCAAGGCCAGCAGTTCGTCGCAAAAAGATACAATGATCTGGCCTCAAATATGGTGCGCCAATGGATAAAACTCGCAGATGCAGGCGACCATTATGCCCTGACCTTTAATGATAAAAATACCTGGAGCCAGAAATATAATCTCGTATGGGATAAAGTGCTTGATCTGCACCTTTTTCCTGATTCCGTCTCCCGGAAAGAAATAGCCTATTATCTGGGCAGGCAAAAGCCGTTCGGGTTGCCTCTCGACAGCCGTAAAACCTATACCAAATCGGATTGGATCCTGTGGACGGCTGCTTTAGCCGCCGACCGGCAGGACTTTGAATCCATCGTAAATCCAGTGTATAAATACCTAACGGAGACCCCTACGCGCGTACCGCTAAGCGACTGGCACGAAACGCTCGATGGCAGAAAAGTGGGATTTCAGGCGCGCAGCGTTGTGGGAGGATATTTTATGCAGTCGTTGTACTGGAAACTACATCATTGAGAATGCGCTGCCGCGTTTCAAAAGGTTCAGGCATAAATATGGGAATGCAGGAATTCATTATTGAATTTCCCTGAAGGATCATAGGTTGCAACCAGCTTCTTAAAGTCCTCCAGTCTTTCATAACGGGATTCCAGGACCTTCGCTGACAGAGTAAATAACTTACCCCAGTGGGGTCTGGCATTAAAGGGCGCAAGCTCTTTTTCTATCAGGGGCAATAATTTACTTACCGCTGGCCAGTCGGGCTTCCAGGTGAAATGAATGGTTACCGAATCCTGGTTCCTGCAGGGACTCATCCACAGATCATCTGCGGCAATTGTGCGAATTTCAGTGATGAGTAAATGCGGGCTCACCTGCTTCCCAAGTCGCGCGACTGCAGCGATAGCTTCAATGGCATGATGGTGCGCGACAAAATATTCCGATTGCAATTCCTTGCCGCTGCTGGGTGTAAAGCCCATCTTAAAATGGGGCAGCCTTTCGTACCAGGGCCCGGGCACTCCCATTTGTTCGGTACAGTTTTCAGCGGAAAGAGCTATGATCGGATGAAGGTTTTTCGTGGCAGCTTTGGCACCGAAGAAATCGGTGGGCACCTCTTGTTTATTCCCAGGATCATATTTTGATTTTATCCAAACTTCGTTGATATATTCCGTTTCCCAGTCGGTAAAAAGACTTACGCTGTAACCGGCAGAAACAATCCTGTCAAAGTGTTTATTCAATTCGGCCACAGGCAGGTGAACAAAAACATTTTGACGCATCATGTAAGTTGGCTGAATGGCCAGCTTAACCTTAGTGATCAGGCCCAGGGCACCCAACCCTACAACAGCACCCGGAAACCAAACATTTTTATCCCGGGAAAAATGGTTAACACTGCCATCTGCAGTTACGATTTCCAATGATTTTACGGCAGTGGAGAGATTACCGTTTGTTACACCTGAACCATGCGTTGCCGTTGTAATGGAACCGGCAACGGATATATGGGGCAGGGAGGCAAGATTGTGCAACGCAAATCCTTTGTTGTGGAGCCAGGGACTAAGCTCTCCATATTTTATTCCACCTTCCACGGTTACCGTGCGCGCGGATGTGTCCAGTTCCACAACTTTATTCAATTCTTTGGATGAAACCAGGTTGTATTTGCTATCGGCAATATTATTGAAGCAATGCCGGGTTCCGAGCCCTCTCAATTTCCTGCATTTTTTTACGAGGGCCTGGACTTCCCCTACAGAACGGGGATAAAACACACTATTCGTACTATAGGTTAAGTTGCCCGACCAGTTTTTTAATTTTTCCTGTTGCACCCAGTGCTTCAGCGGAGAAAAAAAAGGAACGGCCATGGACGTCGAGGTTAACCGGATGAAAGTTTTTCTTTTCATTTCCATTATGATTATACAATGTAATAATTTTATTGTGAATAGTGCTGCTTGTTGTTTTCTTATCTTTGCGATATGCACTATGTTTCTGCTGAAGGCCTTGGGAAATCCTTTGGAATCAACCCGCTTTTTGACAATATTTCCTTTCATATTGAGTCTGGCGATAAGATTGCATTGATCGCGAAAAATGGTACAGGAAAGAGTACCCTGCTTAAAATTCTTGCAGGAAAAGAAACGGCCGACAGTGGAAAAGTGTGGATCTCAAAAGAGATCACGGTTGCTTTTTTTGAGCAGGAACCCCGTTTTCAGGAAGAACTTTCGCTACTCGACAATATCTTTCACCACAAGCATCCGGTAATCGGGGCCATTAAAGCCTTTGAGGCAGCCGGAGAGAGTGGCGATACCGATGCGCTGATGGTAAGCATTGACCAGATGGATCATCTCAGTGCCTGGGATTTTGATGCAAAGGTTAAGCAGATACTCACCCGACTGAATATTGATCACCTGATCCAGCCTGTTAAAAATCTCAGCGGTGGACAACGCAAACGTGTTGCACTCGCCAGAACGCTTATCGATGTCGGATTTGGAAATCCGGAAGTCCTGCTGATCATGGACGAACCTACCAATCACCTCGATATAGATATGGTGGAGTGGCTGGAAAACTACCTTAACCAGCAAAACATAAGTTTGCTGCTGGTTTCGCATGACCGCTATTTCCTCGATAATGTATGCAATGAGATTTGGGAGATGGATCGAAGTGCCCTTCATGAATACAAGGGAGATTATGCAAATTACCTCGAAAGAAAAGCCGCACGCATCGAAAGCGACCTGGCCAGCATAGATAAGGCCAGAAATCTCTACCGCAAAGAACTCGAATGGATGCTCAGGCAGCCCAAGGCTCGGACGACGAAATCCAAAAGCAGGCAGGATTCTTTTTATGAAGTGGAAGCCAGGGCCAAGCAAAACCTGGATGAGCAAAAACTGAAACTGGAAATGAAAATGAGCCGGCTGGGCGGTAAGGTGGCAGAACTAAAAAAAGTAAATAAAAGTTTTGGCGATAAGATAATCCTTAAAGGCTTTGACTATACATTCAAAAGGGGAGACCGGATCGGCGTGATAGGGAAAAATGGCTCCGGAAAAACTACCTTCCTGAATATGCTGCAGGAATTGGAACCTGCCGACAGCGGCAAGATCAATATCGGCGACACTGTAGTGTTTGGTAATTATTCACAGCTTGGTTTGCAGGTTAAAGAAGATAAGCGCGTGATTGAATTTGTAAAGGATATTGCGGAAAGTTTCCCGCTTGCCGGAGGCGGTTCACTGAGCGCCGGACAATTCCTGAATCTCTTTCTGTTTCCGCCCGACAAACAATACACCTATATTTCAAGCCTGAGTGGTGGTGAGAAGAAAAGACTACAGCTTTTATCCATCCTATTCCGAAATCCGAATTTTCTTATCCTGGATGAACCCACGAACGACCTCGATCTGCCCACATTATCGGTGCTTGAAAATTTTCTCCTGGACTTTCATGGCTGTCTCGTAATGGTTTCGCATGACCGGTATTTCATGGACAGGATGGTGGAACATTTATTTATTTTCGAGGGAGAGGGCGCTATCCGCGATTTCCCGGGAAATTATGGCCTGTACCAACTTTGGTTGAAGACAAAAGAAACATCTTCTTCCGCAATTGAAAACCGGCTATCCCCTCTTGTTCCCAGAGAACCTGCGGAGAAGCAGGCAAAACCAAAGCTCTCCTACAAGGAAAAAAAAGAACTCGAAATATTGGAAAAAGAAATGGAAGTCCTCAGCCGCGAAAAGGAAAATATCACAGAAAGATTGCATGCACAATCCCTGGCCTATGAAGAAGTTCAGCAATTGTCCCTGCGATTCAATACAATCACTGAGAACCTTCACACAAAGGAATCCCGCTGGCTGGAATTAAGTGAAATGCAGGAATCCTAGCCGTGCGGGGGAAGGATTTGCAGTCCATTTCCAAAGCAAATCTTGACGACTTTACCGGATCATTCATTATTTTTATCATCATATTTATCCAACTCCACCGGTATGCAGGTCATTTCAGGCGTTTTATTTCATTTTATCGGTGGATTTGCTTCTGGCAGCTTTTACATGCCCTTTAAGGCGGTGAAAGGCTGGGCCTGGGAAAATTTCTGGATCGTCGGTGGTCTCTTTTCCTGGCTTATTGTACCGCCGCTTGCGGCCTGGTTAACGATTCCTCATTTTGCTGAAATCATTTCAGGGGCTTCCGCGGAAGTATTTGGTTATACATTTTTGTTTGGATTGTTATGGGGAGTAGGGGGTCTCACTTATGGCCTGGGAGTCCGTTACCTTGGCATGTCGCTCGGCAATTCCGTTGTGCTTGGCTTCTGTTCTGCGTTCGGGGCGCTGGTGCCTTCCATCTATTATAATTTTTTTCCTGCACCGGGAAAAACTTCTTTCCACGACATGATCAGCAGCCATTGGGGGCGCATAGTCATTGCCGGTGTTGTCATTTGCCTGTTCGGTATTTATCTATGCGGTAAAGCGGGCATGAGAAAGGAAAAAGAAGTTCCCGATGTGGAGAAAAAAAAATCCATTGCAGAATTCAATCTCACCAAAGGTTTGGTTGTTGCAATTATTTCCGGCATTCTAAGCGCCTGTTTTAATTTCGGGATCGAATCGGGTAAGCCGTTGGCTTATAAGGCAGTATCGATTGGATCGAATCCCCTGTATCAGAATAACGTGACCTATGTTGTGCTGTTGTGGGGAGGTCTGACGACCAACTTTATTTGGTGCTTTTTTTTGAACCTGCGCAACCGCAGCTTTGGAAAATATACTGACAAAAACACACCGCTTGTTAAAAATTATTTGTTCTCCGCACTTGCAGGAACCACCTGGTTCCTTCAATTCTTTTTTTACGGTATGGGAGAAAGTAAGCTCGGCAATGGGGCCAGCTCCTGGATATTGCATATGGCATTCATAATCCTGGTGGCAAACATGTGGGGATTGATATTGAAAGAATGGAATTCGGTGAGCAGGAAAACAAAAGCAACGATAATCGCAGGCATTGCCACCATCATGTTATCCGTTATACTGGTTGGCTATGGAAATGCATTGAAACAGGGTTAAAATAGGAGAAAATTATTATGAAGGAAATTAGATCATTTACACATGTGCAATATTTATGGGATGATGCGACCGCGGCCTCATTTGGCGGCGACGAAGTGGCCCTGCTCATTTACCGTTCCAACCTGCTGGGCGCTGATCTCCGGCTCACGAATTATGGCGGGGGAAATACTTCCTGTAAAATTCAAATGCCGGACCCGCTCACAGGTAAGGAAACTGAAGTGATGTTCGTGAAAGGATCCGGCGGAGATTTAGGAACACTCAAAAAAATCGGACTTTCGGTTTTGTACATGGATCGCCTGAATGGATTGAAAAGCAGATATCGTGGCATCGGCCACGAAGATGAAATGGTGGAATTATTCAACCATTGCATTTTCGATCTTCAGTCCAAAGCGCCATCTATAGATACTGCCCTGCATGCATTTCTCCCCTTCCGGCATATTGATCATCTGCATCCCGATGCCGCAATTGCGGTTGCTGCAGCGAAGGATGGAAAAAGAATTACGGAAGAGATTTTTAACGGAAACCTGGGTTGGGTCGACTGGCAGCGGCCGGGATTTGATTTGGGATTAAAGTTGAGAGCATGCCTGGACGCGCATCCGGGCATTCGGGGCATTATGCTTGGCTCGCACGGATTGTTCACCTGGGGCGACAGTGCTCATCTGAGTTATGTCAATACACTCGAAGTGATTGAACAATGCGCGGATTATATTGAAAAAAATACTGGTAAAAGCAGACCGGTTTTCGGAGGTATGAAAATAAATTCATTGCCTCCCGGGGAAAGAAAAGAAAGAGCTGCGGCTCTTATGCCGGTGCTTCGCGGCTATGTTTCAACCAAAACGCCAATGATTGGTCATTTTTCGGACGCCGCTTCGGTATTAGAATTCATCAACGCCCGGGATTTGGAAAAACTTGCACCGATGGGCACAAGCTGCCCGGACCATTTTCTGAGAACAAAAATAAGTCCCCTGATTCTTCCGCTTTCAGCAACAGATGAACTTAAAGATATTTCTGCTCTGCAAGAAAAACTGAGTCCTGCTTTCGACACCTATCGAATAATGTATAAGGAATATTATGAGCAATACAAACATGCGGACAGTCCCCCGATGCGCGATCCGAATCCTGTGGTCATGTTATATCCGGGTGTTGGCATGTTTACTTTTGCAATGGATAAGGCCACTGCGAGAATCGCGTCGGAATTTTATGTCAATGCGATCCAGGTTATGAAAGGTGCGGAAGCCATTTCTTCTTACACTTCCTTACCCAGGCAGGAAGCATTTGATATTGAATATTGGCTTTTGGAAGAAGCAAAACTGAAACGGATGCCAAAACCCAGGCCGCTCACGGGCCGCGTCGCCCTGATCACAGGAAGCGCGGGAGGCATCGGAAAGGCTATCGCTAAGAAAATGGCCCAGGAAGGAGCCGTTGTCATGTTGAATGATAATGATAAAGCCCGGCTCGAAATTGCAACGGAAGAATTCAGGGAGCAATTCGGAAAAGACGGTTTTGAATCAGGACTACTGGATGTGACGGTGCCAGGGTCCATTCAGAAAATCTTTCAGCAAACCGTGATTGCATTCGGCGGCGTGGACATCCTGGTCAATTGTGCCGGAATCTCCATCTCAAAAACAATGGAAGAACATACCGAATCAGACTGGGATAAATTATATGCTGTGCTGGTAAAGGGGCAATTCTTCATGACGCAAAAAGCAATCGAGATCATGCGGAAGCAAAACATGGGTGCCGACATAATAAATATCGTCAGTAAGAATGCGCTGGTTTCAGGACCGAACAACGCGGCGTATGGATCGGCAAAAGCGGCCCAGTTACACCTTAGCCGGCTGAATGCTGCAGAGCTCGGTAAGGATCATATCCGGGTAAATGTGGTTAATCCCGATGCGGTGATCAATGATAGTAAAATCTGGGAAGGGGAGTGGGCTGCAGGCCGGGCGAAAGCTTATGGCATCAGCGTGGAAGAGTTGCCCGCCTATTACGCTAGACGAACCTTGCTGAATGAAATGATCCTCCCGGAAGATGTGGCAAACGCATGCTTTGCCTTTGTAGGCGGCTTGCTGAATAAATCCACGGGTAACTTGTTGAATGTGGATGGGGGTGTGGCTGCGGCCTTTCCGCGATGAAATTTGATCGTATCTTAGGTAACTAAAGAAACGATTCATGTTGTTGGATGAATTAAATATTAGTCAGCATAATCAGGATGCGCTTTCTGCACACAAAAAAAGACTTCAGTTCATTTGCGGTGAAATAAATGATCCGGATTCTATAATTCAAAAGCTGGAAAAATTCCAGGTGGCCATTCCCAGTTGGGCACTGGGAACCGGAGGCACAAGATTCGGCAGGTTTCCGCGAGGAGGTGAACCGCGGAACCTGGAAGAAAAAATTGAGGACGTCGGCCTCCTGCATGCGCTGAATCGTTCCGGCGGAGCCATTTCCCTCCATATTCCCTGGGATATCCCCCCGGATCCTGCCATGATCCGGAGACTTGCTGCTCAATACGGATTGCGTTTCGATGCCATGAACTCCAATACATTCCAGGACCAGCAAGGCCAGGAACTGAGTTATAAATTCGGGTCCTTACATCACACAGATGAAGCGGTCAGAAAACAAGCCATCGCGCACAATATAGATGTCATAACACAGGGTATTGAACTTGGATCAGAATCACTTACAGTATGGCTGGCTGATGGATCAAGTTTTCCAGGTCAGGTGAATTTCAGGAAAGCATTTCAGCGCACTCTTGATGCCCTGCAGGAAATCTATTCTCATCTACCGCAAGATTGGAAAATGTTTGTCGAGTACAAGGCCTATGAACCGAATTTTTATTCCACAACGGTTGGCGACTGGGGTCAGTCCCTCCTGTATGTCCAGAAGCTCGGTCCAAAAGCTTTTACGCTTGTGGATCTGGGCCATCACCTGCCCAATGCAAATATTGAACAGATCGTAGCCTTGCTGCTAATGGAAAAAAAGCTGGGCGGTTTCCATTTCAATGATTCGAAGTATGGGGATGACGACCTTACGGTGGGCAGCATAAAACCTTATCAGCTTTTTTTGGTTTTTAATGAATTGGTAGAAGGGATGAACGCGCGTTCAATGGATCATGCGTTGGATCTGGCCTGGATGATTGATGCCTCGCACAATGTGAAGGATCCATTGGAGGATTTGTTACAATCAGTTGAAGCCATACTGATCGGTTATGCCCAGGCGCTCCTGATTGACCACAGGCGTCTGGAGTTGGCAAGGGCAGAGAATGATGTTGTTCAGGCGCAGGAAATATTACAACGCGCTTTCCGCACGGATACGCGGCCCCTGGTGGCCGAAGCCCGGTTTCGTGCAGGTGCAGCCTTGGATCCCCTGCATGTTTTCCGGGAGGCGCGGGTTAGAGAAAAATTAGTGAAAGAAAGGGGAAGTAAATCATTTGCAACCGGATTATAATCATGCATGCGCTGCCTGTTATAGCCATATTTGATATCGGCCGCACCAACAAAAAGCAGGTATTGTTCGACGCTCAATACCGGCTCCTCGATGAGCATAATATCCGGCTTCAGGAAACGACCGATCAAGATGGATTTCCTTCCGAAGATCTGCATCTGCTGAAAACCTGGATTACGGAAAGTTTTGAAGCGCTGAAACTAAGAAAAGACATTGAACTGAAGGCAGTGAATATTTCTGCTTACGGTGCATCGCTTGTTCATTTGAATACTGAGATGCGGCCGCTTACACCTCTTTATAATTACCTGAAGCCTTTTCCGGTTTTTTTGCAGGATGAATTCAACAGGAAATACGACGCTGACGGCCAGCTTGGAAATCATACAGCTTCTCCGGAATTAGGGAATTTGAATTCCGGAATGCAATTGTACCGCCTGAAGAAGCAAAGCCCTGAAATATTTAAAATGATCAGGTATTCCCTGCATTTACCACAGTGGCTCAGCTTCTTACTATCTGGCGTTTGCGTCTCCGAGATTACAAGCATAGGATGTCATACACGGCTTTGGGATTTTGAAAAGAAGGATTATCATGCATGGGTGATTGAAGAAGGATTGAAAGAAAAATTCCCCGGCATATGGCCCGGAACGAAGGTTGCCGGGAATCAGGACGGGATTTTGACTGGCGTGGGATTGCACGACAGTTCAGCTGCGTTGATTCCCTATTCGTCTGCATTCAATGAACCCTTTGTATTACTATCTACCGGAACCTGGTCCGTCAGCCTGAACCCGTTCAATCATTCAGCCCTGACGGATCAGCAATTGAAACAAGACTGTTTGTGTTATTTATCTTTGCTGGGCAAGCCGATAAAAGCCTCAAGGCTGTTTGCCGGAAAGGATCATGAAGTTTTTACCAAGAAACTGGCTGATCAATTTCATTGTGCAGACGATTATTTTCTCAAGGTAAAACTGGATCGACATTTTGTGGAAAAATGGTTTGCTGCAAAAGCTGAGGAAATAACATCATTCTGTTCTGCCATAAATCCGTTGGGTTCTTATGAGGAAGCCTACCATGTGTTGATGATCAATCTTGTTCGCCAGCAAAAAAACGCGATAAACCTGATTTTGGAATCCGAATCCAAAGGAAAAATTTTCGTTGATGGCGGCTTCAGCAAAAACGCGTTGTTTATGCATTTGCTTGCACTTTCTTTCCCGGAGCAAAAAGTCTTTGCAGCGTCCCTCGCACATGCCTCTGCACTCGGTGCTGCACTAAGTATTCATTCATCCTGGAACCCTGAGCCAATACCTGCAGATTTACTGCAATTGGGTTTGCATTCCTGAAATCAGCCCCACACTAATGACATGAAATCTTACTTCCCAGTGCAGGACCTGTTTATTATTTCGGATCTTTCATGTGCAATACCGTACACATTATTGTATCAAAAAAGAACACTGACTAAAGTTACAGGCATATAAACTGCTGAATATCACTCCTATGCCTTATTGGCACCAGGTTGGAAAGAAATACTGCAACGGAAACCTTGGTTTAATTTTATCATCATGTTCAGTAATAATCTCCGCTTTTCTTACCGCAACCTGAAACGACAGAAGATTTATTCTTTCATTAATATCAGCGGACTTGCGATTAGCCTGGCTGCATGCTGGCTCATCTTTCTTTACGTTGCGGATGAATTGAGTTTTGACAGGTTCAATCAAAAAGCTGACAGGATAGTCCGCGTGGTGCAGCATGCTCATTGGGACGGAGGCAGTCTAAACATCGCACTTACTTCGGCTCCCTTTGCGCCGGCGCTGAAACAGAACTTTCCTGAAATAGAAGACGCGGTTCGAATCGATCCGGAGGGTGGTAGCTTGATTCAGCATGGGAATAGCAATTTGAAAGTGGAGGATATGATCATTGCGGACAAATCTTTATTTAATGTATTTACTTATAAATTTCTGGAAGGAAATCCGGAAACAGCCTTATCCGATCCTGGTTCTATAGTGATCACGGAAAGTCTTGCCCGCACACTATTTGGTTCAGCCGATGCGGCCATGAATCAACTGGTCGTCTTCCCCGGCAATGCTTCAAGCCGGGTTAGCGCAGTGATTGAGGATATTCCCGCGAATGCACATCTGCGTTTTCGCGGTGTACGCCCATTACCGGAGGATTTTACCAGCGGATGGCAGAACGCTTCTCTTTATACCTACCTGTTGCTGAAAAACAGGTCCGGTATAAATTCCCTTCGGGCCGGTCTTCCTGGCTTTGCGGCCAGAACAATTAAAAAGGAAATGCAGGTGACGGACTATGCCATCGAACTTCAGCCTTTGCTTTCGATTCATCTACATTCTAATCTTGATTATGAGATCAGTGCGAATGGGAGCATGACAAGGGTTTATATTTTTAGCGGCATTGCCTTGCTGATCTTATTAATTGCCATCATCAATTACATCAATCTTGCTACAGCACGGTCTTCTGCGCGGGTTCGTGAGATCGGGATCCGGAAAACCATTGGTTCCGGCAGGATGCAGCTGGCCTCTCTTTTTATTACAGAAGCCATGCTGGTAACCTGTATAGCGGGAATACTTGCGCTGGTGCTTGTTCAGTTTTCCATGCCTTTCTTCAGGGAGCTCACAGGCAAAAAACTTTCGCTCGGGGACTTTGGTGTGTATCCGACGCTTGCATTTACCATTTTATTTTCTATGCTGATCGGATTGATCAGCGGGATATATCCATCCGTTTTTTTATCCAGGTTCAGGACCATCCCTGCGCTCAAGGGCAATATGGGGAATATTCGCGGAACTGTATTATTCCGGAAATCGCTGCTGGTTATCCAGTTCGTAATAACAGTCTTTATGATCTCCGCATCTTTTGTCATCTACAGGCAACTGCAGTATGCTACCCATTCAGATCTTGGGTTTAATAAAGAGCAGGTAGTGACTTTTCATATCGACAACAGAAACCTGCGCGCGCAGATTCCCGTTATCAAAGCAAGGCTCTTGCAGAGCCCGCTGATTGAAGGGGTTGCGGTGGCAGGAAATCCGATAGGCAACAATGATCTGGGGATGCGTGGTTATTTTTATGAAAAGAATGATCTGGCCAGGGCACCGGTTGCCAAAGCAGTGCAGGAACTTATCGTGGACGCTGACTATCTTCCCACCATGCAGATCAGCCTGGATGCAGGCCGGAATTTCTCCGATCAGCTGCCAACGGACCAGACGAACTCCATTTTAGTAAATGAGACCCTGGTAAAGGAACTTGGATGGACACATCCTGTAGGAATGAAAATGCAAAAGGTGGATTCAGGATCGGCAACAATGACCGTCATTGGAGTGATCCGTGATTTTCATACCTATTCTTTTCAACATAAAGTGCAACCGCTGGTACTTATTCCACCGCCCAATGTTCAGGAAAAGGATAATTTATATGTCCGGCTGGCAAAAGGAAAAACAGATCAGGCTCTCGCATACCTGGATCAGGTCTATAAAAGTTTCGATGCAGGCAATCCTGCTGAATACCATTTCCTGGATCAGAATTTTGCACATCAATATGCAATGGAACAAAAACAGGAAACCCTCGCTTTTGTCTTCACTATGCTTGCCGTTTTATTATCTGTGCTGGGATTGTTCGGACTGGTGACTTTTACCGCGCAGCAGCTCACCAAAGAGATTGGTATACGCAAAGTAATGGGCGCTTCAGTTGTGAATATTGTTCAACTTGTTTCAAAAGACTTTTTGAAACTTGTGGCATTGGCCGCTGTGATTGCACTGCCTGTATCCTGGTATGCCATGCATCGCTGGCTTTCAGATTTTGCTTATCGGATTCCTTTGCAATGGTGGGTATTTGTAATGGCCGGCCTGGTTTCCGCACTGATTGCGCTGATCACGATGGGCATCCGTGCTATACAGGCAGCCCGTGTAAATCCAATAAAAAGCCTGCGCGCGGAATAGGATTTGAGTCCTCTTTGACATTTAAATCGCTGAACGGTAATCGCACAAATTCTCTATCAATTCATTGGTTTTAAAAGTGGCCTGAAAGAAGGCCGGGTATTCACTTTTAATAGGCAGTCCAGCTTGTTTCTTAATGAATTTGATCCTGATCAACCGATTTAATATAATGATAATCATCATATTATGCCAAAATCGTATTTTCCCCCGTTAAACTACTTATGAAGCCAGAAACCTGCGATATACCTTTAAACCGTACAGCTCCGTCAATGAAAAACCCGAACGACCGTACCCCCCGGAATACGCTGTACTGACCTCCCAATATTCCTATGATCCATCATTATTTGTTCTAAATCCATCCCTGGGTTCGGCATTGTTTTACACATAAATTAAAACGATGTTGAAATCACCATTGACCATTTGCCTTTGCAGTTCATTTTTTCTTTTGCCTGTTAGTTTTGGAAAAGCGGATTCCGGTGTGGATTCATCTAAAAGTCCCGCACAGGTAACGCATCTGGCCTTTTCACCTTCGACACCAAAAGCCCCACTTAACAGGCAGGAGATGGTTTTCATGAAGAACTATATCCGGAAGAGCAAAAGCAATCTGGTAATAATTAAACACAGGAGTGCGGTTCCCTTTACTATCATTGACTCCGTATTCAGGGTCTATGGTTTACCCCTTCAACTGAAGTACCTCGCAGTGATCGAATCGGAGTTAAAACCGTCGGCGGCATCTCATGTAGGTGCCCTCGGACCCTGGCAGTTAATGCCGGGGACAGCGCGGATCCTCGGACTTAAAACTGAAGCAAAATCTGATGAGCGGAAGAACTATTATAAGAGTACTCAGGCAGCCGCCAGGTACCTCAGAGATCTATATGCCCAGTTTGGTGACTGGCTACTGGTGATTGCTGCCTATAATGGTGGCCCGAAGCCTGTCTACTCAGCTATTAACAGGTCCGGGAGCCGTAATTTCTGGACACTCCAGCGTTACCTCCCTCAGGAAACCAGTCAGCATGTGAAGAAGTTTATTGCTACAAACTATTATTTCGAAGGAAGAGGTAGCTTAACTACTTTAACAAGATCTGAAGCGATTCAATACAAAAAGACTTTAAAAGCCTTTGCATTTTCCCATAAAGCTCATGAAGAAAAGATCATTGCTAATGAAACTGCCGAAAAAAGCAGCGAGTCAGCCGATGAAAAATTTGAGCGACTCATGAAATCCTCAGCAGCCCTTTTACAGAGGTCCAATCATCTCCTGGCAAGATCAGATTTATAAGAACCGAACTTCTTCAGCAAATTTTCTAAGGATAATTCTCCAGGCCCCTGGCCCGCTATTTGAACTGTTCTTGTAAACAAAACAATGAACAGAACATTACTCACATTGCTATTCGGTATCGGTATCGGGTTGCTCATCGCGCCTGCCAGGGGTTCTGAGACCTGGAAACGTCTGGTTAATGGACTTGATGATTATATCGACCGGGCAGAGGATGAAACAGATGATCTTATGGATACAGGCAAAAAAGCATTGAAAAAGGGAAAATCAAACCTTCAACAAAGCCTTAAATAATTATTTCAAAGGATAACCGGATATTGTGGATCCAGATCCGCAACAATCGGCCTTTTAGCTGTCGATCACGGAAACAAATGCGTATTTTTAAATTCTCAAAACAACACAATGGCGGACAAAAAACAAATTACCGCAGCAGGCCCCGAGAAATCTTTTTTTGAAAAACTCGGTGACCAGGCGACCCATGTAAAAGAGGAATTGGTCCAGGGGAAAGACAACCTGGTAGAATTTGCCGGCGAAGCGATCGATTCGGTGAAGGCGAAAATTCAGGAATTCAAAAAAAAGAAGGCCAAACCGGCAAAGAAAACAGCATCAAAGCCCAAAAAACGAATAAAAAAAATTGCTGCGAAAAAAGTTATTAAATCAAAACGCAAAAAAGCTGTTTCTGCCTCTAAACGAAAACCCGCAAAAAAAGCGGAAAAGAAATCAGCCAGAAAAAAAACTGCTGGGCCGGCAAAGAAAGCCGCCACCAAAAGAAGAAAAAAATAATTATACTTTCTTCCCAAATGCTGAATATTCATCCGTAATCATGCTTTGAAAAATAATTACCAGCGCATAATATGGTATCCATGCTCAGAGTGATTCAGATTCTGCACAAAGCATTATCCGGATAGTATAAAATCGCAAAACCAGAAACCCCGGACTTCCTCTTTTGGCAATGAATCTGCCGGATCAATGAATTTGATTTCAAGCGGCCTATATTCAAGTTCTCCTATAATGAAAGGGACAGGACACCTGAAAACAGGGCCGTCTGTGCAAAACGTATGAAATTCTCCGTTCTCGCCACAGCAGTCGACCGACGCAGGCAAATCTTCCAGAAATTGCCTGTCCAATTTCCGGCCTGCCCACACTTTAGATAAATACCCATCATGGATGCAGCAGGTATGGGCCGCAAATCCTTTCCCGATAAAGTTCTCCAGCAGCGCGCGCGTATCAGTTTTCCAAAGAGGGAAAATGGCATGCATGCCCAGTGCTTTTAATTTCTCTTCCCTGTAGCTTCTCAGATCTTCTAGAAATATATCTCCAAAGGCAATGGTATCTAAACCTTCCGATCTTAATTCCAGCAACATTTTATCCATTTGTTCTTCGTATTCTTCATTACTGGTTCCGAATACATATACTTTGCGTAAAGGGATACCGATACAACGGGACTGGGCTTCGATCAATTCTTCCCTTATCCCATGCATAGATAGTCGTTTATAGTTGCCGTTAAACGTGCTCAGCAGAAACCGGATCTCATATTCGCCGCTGAGCATAAGCTGATAAAGGCAATAAGAACAATCTTTGCCTCCGCTCCAGGATAATATAAGCGGCTTTTTTTTCATTGAAAACAGGTGATCATGCTGAAAACATGGATGGTAAATTGTTGTTGATCACGAAGCGAGATGAAGGTAGAACCGGACAGGCATAATCAAAACTTATTCTATTAAAATATTGATATTCAAATAATTAGATGAATTCCCAATTAAAGGCCAATTCAGCATGGGTGGGGTTGGGACCGGGGTTTTCCTATATTCTAACCGACTCCATTATCTTCTTTTTAATTTGGATATAAGCAGTATTTTTAGAATACTAACGATTGTTCAATCCTTAAAACAGCTTTATGAGTCCCGAACAAAACCCCGTTGTAATAAAAGATGCTCTTGCGAATCCAGCTCCATTAGGGTTGTTTGGTTTTGGCATGACTACTGTTCTGTTAAACCTGCACAATGCAGGGTTTTATGAAATGAATTCCATGATCCTTGCCATGGGTCTTTTTTACGGCGGCATCGCTCAGATTATTGCCGGCATTTTTGAATACAAAAAGAATAATACTTTTGGAATGACAGCTTTCATTTCTTATGGCTCTTTCTGGCTGACACTCGTAGGATTGATCCTCATGGGTAAATGGGGATGGATTTCAGCATCCGCGGAACCTGCCATGGTCGCGTACCTCATTCTCTGGGGCATTTTCACTTTGTTGTTATTTTTTGGTACGCTCAAATTGAATAGGGCCCTTCAATTTGTTTTTGCAACCCTTACCATTTTGTTTTTTCTGCTGGCTATTGGTGATGCGACCAAGAATCCCTCCATCGGGCATGTTGCCGGGTATGAAGGTATTGTCTGCGGCTGCTCCGCACTTTATGCTGCAACTGCCGCACTGATAAATGAATTGTACGGGAAAACGGTGCTTCCGCTTGGAGTAGTAAAATAGGTTGACCGTTGAAAGTTGACGGATATCAGGTCGAGATTCGAAACTAAAGTCCGTCTACTGTCAACGGTTAACAATTCTCAAAACCTCCGACCCTGCAAGCAAAAAGGCTCCCACACCATAAGATTCGGTATCGTCAGCCGAAACGGTTTCAGGCTTTTCACCAATCTGCTGCACATTCCCCAGTTTACCGTCTTCATGCACGCTTCCGGAAAGCGCGGCCCATGCTTTTAGTACTGAGGGCAGATAAACGGCCTTTTTGAGCATACCGTGATGAATGCCCCATGCAAGTGCATAGCAGAAAAAGCCTGTTCCGCTGGTTTCTTTTGCGGGATAATGCAGGGGATCAAGCAAGGATGCGTGCCAGGTTCCGTCGGGTTGCTGCAATTGAATAATTTTCTCTGCCATATCGCGGTAAAGCTTTTCAAATCGCGGCTTATCCGGATATTCTGCCGGCATATTTTCCATCATTCTTACCAGACCGGCCATTACCCAGCCGTTGCCGCGCGACCAAAAAACCTTGCTGCCGTTTTTCTCATGCTGGCCGAAAAAACGGCTATCGCGATAGTACAGGTGTTCATTTTTGTCATACAGGTAATCTGTGGTTTTCCACCACCACGCGCATGCGCTGTCCAGGTATTTCAAATCTTTTGTAGCTGTTTCCAGAAAGGCAAATGCAGGAGGTCCCATAAATAAGGCGTCGCACCAGGCCCATTCGCGGGCGACGATCCCATCCTTAAATTCCAGACTCTCCGTATGGGGCCTGCTCAGGATGCTGTCTGCCTGGCTATGGAAAGGATGTATCCAGGCAGGCTCATGAAAAATCACTGAAAGTTGTGCAAAGGTTTGAGCGACGCAATAATCGTCTGCCATGGAGCGGGCCGGACCTGAATTCCAGTTCAGATCTCTTCCTATATGTTTCAGGAAATCGAAATAAACGGTATCCTGTTTTTCTTGGGCAAACGCAAGTAACCCCGCATATGCAGCACCGTTGGTCCAGTGATACTCAGGATGAGGCCATCCGGTGGTTGACCATGATCGCAATTGCCAGTCGCCCGCTTTTTTTGAAATCCGATAAACAGAATCAGCAGAAGGAGAATACTGTGAATATGACTGTTGAGTAAATAATAGTCCGACCATTATGCCAAATGCTTTCCATGCGTTTCCTTTCATATTATCTAATTCATTTTGAAATATCTGTATCTACAATTGAAATCAGGGAAAAAATTCCCCAGCGCAAAATAGTTTGCTGGAAATGGCAATGCTGTCGATTGAACAGGATGAATTAATTTTGCAAAATGGATGATACACATGCCAACGGGATTCAAACAAAGAAACTGGTTATTGTCGGTGGCGGATTTGGTGGTGTAAATCTCGCCCTCGGATTAAAAAAAAACCCGCACTTTCAGATCAGCTTCATTGATAAAAATAACTATAATTTCTTTCCGCCATTGATCTATCAGGTGGCCACAGGTTTTCTCGAAAACTCAAATATCAGTTATCCGTTCCGGAAATTATTCCGGAAGTATCATAATATTCAATTCCGTCTTGGAGAGCTGGAATGGGTGGATACGGTTAATCATGTATGTCATTTGAATAACGGAGAGATTCCGTACGACTATCTGGTCTTTGCAACCGGTGCCGAAACAAACTATTTCGGAATGGAGAATGTGAAGAAATATGCCATACCCATGAAGAATGTGAATGATGCATTGAATATGCGCAATACGATTTTTCAAAGGCTCGAGTTGGCTAGTATTTGTACGGACCTGGAGGAGAGGAAGAAATTATTGACCCTGGTTGTTGCTGGCGGCGGCCCCACGGGGGTGGAAGTCTCCGGCATGTTTGCCGATCTCCGCGCGCACAGTCTCCGTAAAGATTATCCTGAACTGAAGGGGATAAAGAGTCAGATCTATCTTATAGACGGCGGGTCTCATTTGCTGGCGCCCATGAGTGCCGCGTCCCAAAAGGATACCTATGATGAGCTTCATAAAATGGGTGTGATCATTAAACTGCATACCCAGGTGAAGGATTATTTCGACGACAAGGTATTTTTGTCGACCGGTGAGATCATTGAAGCAAAAACCCTGATCTGGACCGCAGGTGTAACCGCCATGATGTTTGACGGCATTCCTCAGGAAAGTTATGGCAGGGCAAAGCGTATGGCCACAGATGCATATAATAAGGTTTCCGGTCTGGAAGATGTTTTTGCAATCGGAGATACCTGCATTCAAACGCATGAAGCCGATTATCCCATTGGCCATCCCCAGCTGGCGCAGGTAGCCATGCAGCATGCCCGATTGCTGGCGAAGAATCTGGAAGCCATAGTAACGGGAAAGGAGCTTAAACCGTTTCATTACCGCGACAAGGGAACGATGGCCATTATCGGGCGTAACAGGGCCGTTGCCGATATACCCAGGCCTAAGCTTCATTTCAGGGGATTCATTGCCTGGGCCATGTGGTTGTTCATTCATCTGATTTCCCTGATCAATTACCGGAACCGCATTAAAACATTATACAACTGGATGGTGGCATATTTTAATAAGGATCAGTCACTCAGGTTTATTGTCAGACCCCAAAAAAAAGAAATGGAATTATGGTAAAATCAATCAGCATTTTGTCGCCGCTTATTTTTCTTTCCATGGCCTTTAACGGAACCCGGCATTCCGTAACTACCGGTCATTTCTCCTATGACACTTCCATTACGTCTTATCCCGGATACCACCTTGTGTGGCAAGATGAATTTAATGGGAATGCCTTGGGTGAGGGTGACTGGAATTATGAAACAGGTGGAAGTGGCTGGGGCAATCACGAACTGGAATATTATACCCCAGGAAACAAAAATGCTTTTTTGCAGGATGGTAATCTCGTGATTGAGGCCAGGAAAGAAGATTTTGGCAACCGCAATTATACTTCGGCCAGGATAACAACGGCGGGTAAGCATGAATTTTTGTATGGAAGGATCGATATGCGTGCCAGGCTTCCGGTTCAAACCGGCATGTGGCCTGCCTTATGGATGCTGGGAAATGATATCGGTGTCAAAGGTTGGCCGCTTTGCGGAGAAATCGATATCATGGAATTGATTGGAAAAAATCCGAAGCAGGTCGTGGGTTCATTCCATTGGAAAAATGATGACGGAACGGAAGGCACGCTGAACAACAGGTATTCAATATCCAATTCAGATTTTTCCCAGGACTTTCATCTTTATAGCCTCGTTTGGGAAAAAGAGGGATACGAGATTCTGGTTGACAACCAGGTTTATGTAAATGTGAAAGCGGACGAGATCAAAGCGGCTTACAATCCATTTAATCATCCATTTTTTCTGATCTTCAATGTGGCTGTTGGCGGCGACTGGCCGGGATCACCCGATAGCAGCACGCAGTTTCCCCAGAAGATGTATGTTGATTACGTAAGGGTATATCAGCAGTAGTATTCGTGGCATAATATTTTAAGCTATTTAAAAATTCGGGCTCTTTGCCATGCCTTGGATTTTATTAATTGTATATGCAATTTCTCTCGCGGCAGCTGTTTATCGGGAAGTCCTCCATACCCCAATCCGGCAAGGGGCTGTTTACAAAAAAATATATTCCCAGGGGTTCACGCATAATTGAGTATAAGGGCAGAATGTCCACATGGAAAGAGGTGAATCACAGAAAATGCAGCAACCGGTATATTTTTTACATCGACAGAAATCACGTAATAGATGCTTCCAATCATGGGAAGGCGCTTGGGCGATATGCGAATGATGCAAAAGGATTATACCGGCACGAAGGGTTGAAGAACAATGCAGAGTATGTGGCCGACGGCTATAGGGTTTTTATAGAAGCAACACGGGATATTCCTGCCGGCTCCGAGATTCTGGTAGACTATGGCAGAGAATATTGGGATATCATCCGGTACAATCAGAAGATCACCAATAACTGATAAATGATCAACGGCACGATCCTCCAAAGCTTTCACTGGTATTTGCCAGCGGATGGAAAACTCTGGCGCCAGTTAAAAGAAGAAGCGCCGAAACTGGCGGATATGGGTATTACCGCAATTTGGATACCGCCTGCCGGTAAGGGAACAACGGGCGGTTATTCTATCGGTTATGATGTATATGATAACTATGACCTGGGCGAATTCGATCAGAAAGGATCCGTGAGAACGAAATATGGAACGCGCGAAGAGTTGATTGCTGCAGCCGATGCAATCCATCGCGCGGGATTGAAACTCTATGTGGATGCCGTATTGAATCATATGGGAGGCGCCGATGAAAAGGAGAGAATGATGGTTCGTCGCGTCAACCCCGATAACCGCAATGAATTTATCAGCGGGCCCTTTGAAATTGAGGCGTACACAAAATTTATTTTTCCCGGAAGAAAAGGGAAGTATTCCAAATTTGTCTGGGATTTTCATTGTTTCTCCGGCGTTGATCACGCAACCAATCCGGATGAAAACGGAATCTATAATATTGTCAACAATGAATATGGAGAAGGGTGGGAAGAAGTGGTGGATGATGAAAAGGGAAATTATGATTACCTGATGTACGACGATATTGAATTCCGGAATCCTGCAGTTCGGGAGGAGATAAAGCGCTGGGGAAAATGGTTACATGAAACCCTTCATTACGACGGACTCCGGCTGGATGCCGTAAAACATATTTCTCCGGGATTTTTCAATGAATGGCTGGATGTATTGCGTAAGGAAATCAATCCGGAATTATTTGCAGTGGGCGAATACTGGTCACCTGGAAACCTTCCGCTCCTGCTCAGGTATTTTGATGCAACCGGCGGAAGGATGAGCTTGTTTGATGCTCCCCTCCACAAGAATTTCCATGAAGCTTCGCACATGGGCAAGGATTACAAACTCAATACTATTTTTGAAAACACGCTTGTTTCCGAGCGCCCGGATCTTTCGGTAACGGTGGTTGGCAATCACGATACCCAGCCTTTGCAGGCTCTCGAAGCCCCCGTAGAATCCTGGTTCAAACCGATCGCCTATGCGCTGATCCTTTTACGTGAGCAGGGATATCCTTGTATCTTTTATCCTGATTTGTATGGGGCACATTATACTGACAAAGGACACGATGGCCAGGATCATGAGGTCACGCTGAATAAAGTAGATAAGCTGGATCAGATGATCCTCGCCCGCAAACAGTTTGCTTTCGGTGAGCAAAATGATTATTTCGATCATGTCAGCTGCATCGGATGGACGCGGGCCGGCGATGGGGAGCACGAAGGTTGTGCGGTGCTGATCAGCAACGACCAGGAGGGATTTAAGGAAATGGAGATCGGAAAGCGATATGCAGGTAAACAGTTCACCGACTTTCTGAAAAATCATCCGGGCATCGTAGCCATTGATGAAAAAGGCAATGGGAATTTCCAGGTTTCAGCAGGGTCTGTGAGTGTTTGGGTGGGAAAGGGTTGATGGTTGACGGTTGATGGTTGATGGTTGATGGAGGGTCGTTGAAGGCCGCCCGGCGAAGCGAAGCGCAGGAGGTAATCAGATGAAAGGTTCCATCATTTTTTTGCTGCCGGCAAAAAATGGAATGCGCTGATGGAGGGAGGAAGGAGTTATTTGAAGAATTTTTTCTTTTCCGTTTGTTGCTGCACCCCCGGC
>JANWIY010000179.1 GCA_025449645.1 Chitinophagaceae bacterium
AACAAAAAAGACATCCAAATCAAGAAGTCTTCTTTATGAAGGGGCAAAAAGGTGGTCTTTCGGAGACTGGCATCAATCGGTAATCCAGGAATTGGGTCAGCTTAAACGACTTAAACAGAAAGCACGGGTTTTTGCAATGACGATATAAGGAATTAAAAACGGGGGGATCGGATTAGAAACCATTCAGAAATGAAGGAGAAAAAGGAAGGGGAGTAGGAATACCCCCCTTTTTAACCCCTAAACCCTAAACCGTAGAAAAAAAAGTTTTCATGAACCAGAGAATATCTTAATGATACAATCCATTGATTTAATTGATAGGCATTGGCATCCGTTTTTTGGAACATAAATTATGCCAAAGGGGTGTATGTGGATAATTGATTTGGTATAAATGATTGATCCTGCTCAATTTCAGAAAAGCTCGAACCGTTCATTCACGTAAAAGCCATAGAACAATCACGCGTTTCTTTGCGTAGAAAGCCCTGAAATATCCTAGCTTTGCAGCCATGTTTATTAAGGGGTTTCTTATGTTTTGCCCTTGCATTTTCTTATAACACATTCATTATTAAGTATCTGATATGGCCGGTCAATATAAGGAATATCGACAATTGAATCTTCCGGAGATCGGACGCGAGTTGCTGTATGCCTGGAATAATTCAGGAGCATTCCAGAAAAGTATTGATTTGAGGCAAGGGAAAATACCCTATGTTTTTTATGAAGGCCCACCCAGCGCCAATGGATTGCCGGGAATCCACCACGTGATTAGCAGGACCCTGAAGGATCTGGTCTGTCGTTACAAGACCATGCGTGGTTTTCAGGTCGCCAGGAAAGGTGGGTGGGATACCCATGGCTTGCCTGTTGAATTGGGCGTTGAAAAAGAACTTGGCATAACCAAAGAAGATATCGGCAGGAAAATCTCCGTGGAGGAGTACAATAATAAGTGCAAAGAGGCGGTGCTGCGATATAAGGATAAATGGGACGAACTTACCATGAAAATGGGGTATTGGGTGGACCTTGAACATCCGTATGTCACATTTAAGAATACCTACATTGAAACGCTTTGGTGGCTGCTTAAGGAATTGTATAATAAGGATTTACTGTTCGAAAGCATAAGCATCCAACCATATTCACCTGCAGCCGGAACTGGTTTAAGTTCTCATGAGTTAAATCAGCCGGGCACATATAAGGAAGTAAAGGATACCAGCTGTGTTGCCATGTTTAAAGGAATACGTAGCGAACGATCCGAGTTCCTTTTTAAATTATTGGGCCCCGACGATGAACTTTTTTACATGGCCTGGACGACGACGCCCTGGACGCTTCCCTCTAATCTGGGGCTTGCAGTAGGTACCCGGATAGAGTATGTTCTGGTGAAGACTTTTAATCCTTATACGCAGCTTCCTGTAAACGTGGTACTTGCCCGTACCTTGCTGGGAAAATATTTCAAACCGGAGGAAGAGAATGCCGGCTTTACCAGCTACGGTCCTTCTTCCAAATCCATTCCCTGGAAAATATTGCATGCATTTCGCGGAGAGGAAATTGCAGAATGCCGGTATGAACAACTGATCCCATCGGCGGCGGGAAGTTTGACTCAGATTCAGCAGATCACACCCGGAGCAGATCCTTTCCGGATTGTGACCGGAGATTTTGTAACAACAGAGGACGGAACCGGGATAGTACATACTGCACCGGCGTTTGGGGCCGATGACTTCAAAGCCGGAAGAAAAAATAACCTCGGTATCCTTATCCTGGTAGACAAGAGCGGGAAATTTGTGGATGGCGTTGATGAATTCAGCAGACGCTACGTAAAAAATTATAAGGATGACCCTGATTATGTGGATGTGAATGTTGACATCTGTGTTAAACTCAAGAAGGAGAACCGGGCATTTAAGATTGAGAAATACGAGCATACCTATCCGCATTGCTGGCGGACGGATAAACCGATTCTCTATTATCCCCTGGATGCCTGGTTTATCCGAACGACCGCGTTCAGGGACCGGATGGTTGAATTGAATAAAACCATTCAGTGGAAACCAGCATCCACAGGGGAAGGCAGGTTTGGCAACTGGCTGGAGAATATGGTTGACTGGAACCTTAGCCGGAGCCGTTTCTGGGGAACGCCCTTACCGATCTGGAGGACGGAGGATGAGAAAGAAGAAAAATGCATTGGCTCCATCAAGGAATTATTGACTGAGGTGTCCAGAGCAAATGCTGCACTTGGAAAAGGGATCAATGAACAGGTTGACACCGAATCTTTGGACCTCCACAAACCTTTTGTTGACAAAATCGTATTGGTGAGCGAGAACGGAAAGAAAATGTTCCGCGTTCCGGATCTGGTTGACGTATGGTTTGATTCCGGCGCCATGCCTTATGCGCAGTGGCACTATCCTTTTGAGCATCGGGCTGAGTTCGAAGAGAATTTTCCCGCTGATTTCATAGCAGAAGGCGTGGACCAGACCCGCGGCTGGTTTTACACACTTCATGCTATTGCAGTTATGCTTTTTGACAGTGTGGCCTACAAAACGGTTGTTTCCAACGGGCTGGTTCTGGACAAGAATGGCAATAAGATGAGCAAACGGGTGGGGAATGTGGTTGATCCTTTCAAAACCATTGAGCAGTTCGGACCCGACGCCACCCGCTGGTACCTGATCACCAATGCTTCACCCTGGGATAGTATGAAATTCGATACGGAGGGCATTAAGGAGGTGCAGCGTAAGTTTTTTGGCACCTTATATAATACGTATCAGTTTTTTGCCCTTTACGCGAATGTTGATGGTTTTGATTTCACAGAGAAATACATTCCGCTGGCAGAAAGGCCCGAAATTGATAAATGGATCCTCTCTTCCTTAAACAGCCTGGTGAAAAAGGTCACTTTCAATTTTGATGAATACGAGCCTACAGGAGCCGGCAGAATGATCGAGGATTTTGTTGATCAGCAATTGAGCAATTGGTACGTAAGACTCAGCCGCCGGCGTTTCTGGAAAGGTGATTACGGTCCTGATAAACTTTCTGCATACCAGACCCTTTATGAATGCCTGGAGACCCTGAGCAGGCTGATTGCTCCTGTATCACCATTCTTTGCAGACTGGCTGTTCAGGAATCTCAATCTGCCCACGGGAAGAATCGACCGGGAGTCGGTCCATCATACTGATTTCCCGGGAGTGAATGAAGAAGCCTTAGATAATCAGCTTGAAGAAAGAATGCAATTGGCGCAGGACGCATCATCTTTGATCTTATCCCTTCGTAAAAAGATCAATATTAAAGTTCGCCAGCCACTCCAGAAAGCATTGATTCCTGTGCTTGATCCGGCGATGGCCCAGCAGCTGAAAATGGTCGAAGAACTCATCAAATCGGAAGTTAATGTAAAGGAGCTTTCCTATTTGAATGATACGGATGGATTTATCAGCAAAAAGATCAAGCCGAATTTTGTACTCCTGGGTAAAAAACTGGGCCCTAAAATGAAGGCGATCAGTGTTGCGCTTGGCGAATTCAGTCAGCCTGATATTCTGCGGATGGAAAAAGAAGGAGGCTCGGTGATACTCGTGGACGGAGAACAGGTGTGGGTCGCCCTGAATGAAGTGGAAATAACCAGCGAGGATGTTCCCGGATGGATGGTTGCCTCCAAAGGCCCTCTCACTGTGGCGCTGGACGTGTCTGTGACCCCTGCATTAGAAAGGGAAGGGAATGCCAGGGAATTAGTGAACAGGATACAAAAAATAAGGAAGGACAAGGGTTTTGAACTGACCGACCGCATCGATGTACAAATTGGCGGTGCTGAATCATTGGAGGAGACGATAAGACAATATAATTACTATATTTGCGCGGAAATTTTAGCAGATCATCTCGTGATGGTCCGGGGAATTTCAGATGGCACTTTAATTGAAGTGAATGAGGTTCCTTTAACAGTGTTCGTTACAAAAAAAGCCTAATTATATGGCAATCAAGAAAAAACCTACAAAATCCCTGAAAAAAACACTGCCAAAAAAGGCGGTGAAACCGGCTGCAAAAAAGCCTGTTTCTGCAAAAAAAGTCTCTCCGTCAAAACCTGTCCAGAAGGATATACATAAAAAAAATGCACACGTGTCAAAGAAACCAGTAGGAAAGTCAGTGCCGGCAAAATCAATAAGCAAGTCCGGATCAGGTCCAGCCAAAAAATCATCTGCACACCCGGCTCCAAAAAAAGCGGCATCCCATGTTGCACACCCGTTACCAAAACCTGCACTGCACCATATGCCAGCCTCAAAACCGGTTACGCATCCGGTTGTTACGAAACCGGTTCCGCAGCCGGTGGCCAAAGCGCCTGCAGTTAAGGTAGATCTGAAAAAACCGGTTTTTAAGCAGGAAGTCAAAAATACCTCCCCTGTATCCGCAAAGCCGGAACCAAAAAAACCAATTCCGCCTCCTGTAAGAACAGGTAAGGTGGTTATTCCAGCAATGAAAACAAAAACGGTTCGTAAATACGAACCTGAATTCACAAAATCCGTACTGGACTTACACCAGCAGGAACAAACCGGACCCACCATGAGATATAGTGACGCTGAGCTTGGAGAATTCAGGGAGCTGATTACTAAAAAGCTGGAATCAGCCAAGAAAGAACTGGCCTACCTGCAGGGACTGATCACACGCCGTGATGAAATGGGCGGCGATGAAACAGACAACAGGTACATGACCATGGAAGATGGAAGTATGAGTATGGAACGCGAGCAGCTGAGCCAGATGGCAAGCCGCCAGATCACCTTCATTGACCACCTTGAAAAAGCCATGATGCGCATTGAAAATAAGACCTACGGTATTTGCAGGGTAACGGGGAAACTTATAGATAAAGCGCGGCTGAAAGCTGTCCCGCATGCCACGCTCAGCATTGAAGCCAAGCAAACCATGAATAAGTAAACCTGTTCATTCTGTAACAGGAAATCCCGCTTTCCATTTATTGTTATGCGTTAGGTTCGCAGCCAGACCTTGCATGTCATGATCATTTCCGGGCCAGGGTCTATAATATTTCGTTAAGGGGTTTCGAAATGGAGAGCAGATGGTCATATACATGCTCAGATTCAAACTCCTTTTCAAATACCACGAAAGTATGTCTGTCCAATAACACCTTAGGACTGATATTAATTTGCAATTGCTCCCGGTATACTTTCTTTTTGGCTTCATAATCGATCGATTTGTTTTTTCTGAGCGCTTTGAAATAAGTGTAATAGGAAGATAAATAAACAAAGGGATATTGAAACGGAAAAAGGAACAACGCCGTTTTGTTCAGTCGCATGAAGTTGATCTTACTTATTTTGAAACCGGTTGTTCTGCCGATAACCCTCATTTTTTGCATACCGATTAAAAAGATATGCCCGTAATAAATTTTCTTATTGGTTTTATCACCAAACCAAACAGAATCAATTTCGTTGGGCGGCATTAATTTGTGAAGATATTCCGTTTCAAATAATGTGTAGCTAAGCCTGGCGGCCAGATTGGAGTAACTGGGTGTAGTAATAATCAGTTTGCCTCCTGTTTTTAGTACGCGGTTAAATTCAGTGAATGCCTTGAGCTGGTCACTAAAATGCTCGATCCCTTCCTGGCAAATGATAAAATCAGCGTGATTGTTTTCTAATGGCAACCCCTGGTTAATATCAGCCTTTTTGCACTCAATATCTTTAAGCAAAAAGTATTCAGGGAATAAATCAAAAGCTTCAACCTTACTGCCAAGTTCAAGAAGAATCTCGCTGGTAACACCGTTTCCTGCAGGAACATCCACTGCAATTTTCCCCTTGAGATCTTCTTTAATACTGGTAAGAAAACGCTTCACATAAAATTTGGGACTTTTCGGATTGTTCACGTGAGGGTCTACCATAGTGTCTTGCAGTTTTTATTAGAGAAAACTTTTTAAAAAAACCCCATATTGAACCCAATTTCAAATGCCGTTTCGACATAGGCGGATTTCAACGGATGAATTAATATCGAATTGAATCAAGAGTAAGATTATCGGATTTCCTGCATGTCCACCAGCCTTTTATAAAATCCCTGCTGACTCACCAACTGGTCATGGGTTCCCCTTTCCACGATGCGACCCATTTGCAAAACAATGATTTCGTCTGCATGACGTATGGTGCTCAACCGGTGTGCGATCACCAGGCAGGTTCTGTTTCGCATCATGTTGTTAATGGCATCCTGCACCAGCCGTTCGCTTTCTGTATCCAGCGAAGAAGTGGCTTCATCCAAAATTAATATGGGGGGATTTTTTAAAACAGCTCTTGCAATAGTTACCCTTTGTCTTTCTCCTCCGCTCAGCTTGGAACCGCGGTCGCCGATACTGGTCTCGTATCCATTATCTTTTTGGGAAATAAAGGTATGGGCGTTTGCCACCATGGCCGCGTGTTCAATGTCGGTCAGTGCTGCATCCGGAGTTCCCAGGGCAATATTTGAAGAAATGGTATCATTAAATAAAATCGGCTCCTGCGTGACAATGCTCATTTGCTTTCGCAAGGCATGCAATGAATAATTTTTAATATTTATACCATCCACCAGAAGTTCACCAGAGCTGACATCATGAAATCTTGGAATCAGATCTGCCATCGTGGATTTCCCGGCGCCGGATGAACCGACGAGCGCGACCGTTTTCCCTTTGCTTATGACAAGATTGATATCATGAAGCACGGGTACAGCTTCGTAAGAGAAGGATACATGCCTGAATTCAATGGATTGCCGAAAACTGGGGAAAGGAACCGGATTCTCTGGTTCGATAATTTCAATGTTTGCTTTCAACACTTCCTCGATGCGTTTGATCGCTGCGGTTCCGCGTTGTGCATTGTAAAACGAAGTGGATAATGTTTTGGACGGATTGATGATTTGTGTGAAAATTGCAATATAGGTGATAAATCCCTCCGGCTGCAGGGCGAATTGATGGGTAAGTATCATTTGACCGCCGAAAAAAAGAATGCAGCATAATACAATCACTCCCAAAAGTTCAGAAAGCGGGGAAGCCATATCCCGGCGGAAGATCATCTTATTGCGTATATGATTCAGGTAATTATTTACTTTGAAGAATTTTGATTGCAAAAACTTCTCGGCATTAAATGCCTTGATAACCCGGAGTCCCCCAAGTGTTTCGTCAAGGATTGACATCAGCATACCCAATTGATCCTGGGCAATACCGGATTGTTTTTTTAGTGAGCGGCTCACGCGACCGATGATGAAACCAGTGAGGGGTAAAAGGACAAGAAGGAATAAGGATAATGGCGGGCTCAGAAAAATCAGTGTAAAGAGAATCACCAGTATGGTCACCGGTTCACGGAAAAGGCCCTCAAGCGTGCTGATCACACTCCATTCGATTTCATTAATATCATTGCTCATCCTGCTAATCAGGTCGCCCTTCCGCTGTTCGGTAAAAAATCCGAGCGGAAGGTCCAGAATCTTTGTGTACAGATCTGCCCGAAGCCTGGTGAGGACGCGGTTGCGCAAAGGACCCAAAACCCTGAAAGAAAGATAGAGAAAAAAGTTTTTGAAAAAAATGGAAAGGATGATGATTGCACAAATGGCGCCGAGAGCATATACAGCTCCGTGTTCCCTGATCAGAATACCCAGGATATACTTAATGTAATTCAGTACGCTGGCTGCAGAGAAAGAAACCTGCGGAGCCGTTTCAGCAATTTTTTCTTTTCCGAACAACAATTGCATAAAAGGCACAAGCATACCAAGAGAAACCAGGGAAAACAGAACGGAAAGCAGGTTCAGCATGAAATATAGAAATACAAATCGCTTTTGATCCCGCAGGTATTTGAGAATAGTCGAAAATCTTTTCATCCCTGATCTGATTTTTGCATCGGGCATACTTCTTTTATTACCCGGTGAATTTGCTTTGCTGCCCATACGCCGGATCCATTTTATCCGGATGCTAGCTAAACCCGTAAATTTACACTGAAATAGTCAATGAATATGAAAGAAGGTAAACGACAGAAACAGGTAAGTGCCTTGCTGTTGGCAGAATTGAACAAGGTTTTTCAAAAACTGGGACTCAGTATGATCCAGGGCGGAATGGTTTCCATCTCATCGGTAAAGATCACACCCGACCTGTTTGAGGCGAGGATATATTTGAGCTTTTACCAGGTTTCAGACCCAAAAGCGGCTCTGAAAATGATCGAAGACAAGGCCTGGGAAATAAAACGTGATCTCGTAAGCTCAATCAGAAACCAGTTGCGCAGTATGCCCCAGTTAACTTTTTATATTGATGATTCCCTGGATTATGTCGATAAGATGGATGCGCTGTTCCGGGAGATCCATGAAAATAAAACAAATGGAGGCGAACAACCCTAATACAAAAGAACCATTTTGAATTTTCTGTTTACCTGGCGTTATTTCAAAGCAAAGAAATCCACAAATGCCATCAACATCATTTCCTGGGTTAGCGTAAGTGCCATTATTCTGGGAACTGCGTCATTGATTATCGTGTTGAGCGTTTTCAATGGACTGGAACAATTGGTTCAATCCCTTTATTCATCTTTTTACTCCGATATTAAGATCAGCGCGGCCAGGGGGAAATTCATTTCGGTTTCTGAAAAAAATCTCGGCCGGATCGGGCAGCTGAAAGGCGTCAGCGCTTATTCATTGACGGTAGAAGATAAAGCCCTGTTGCAATATAATAACCTGCAGCCGGTCGTGCTGAAAGGGGTTGACAGCAATTATGCCCGTGTAAATGGCGTTTCGCGGAATATATCAAAGGGTAGCTTTACGTTGGGAACGGTAGATCATCCCGCAGCGGTTCTTGGCTCAGGCGTGGAGAATGCACTGAATATGGAATCAGACAGGAGCATTATGCCTCTTTTGGTTTATGTATTCCGGAACGGACCTGAAATAAACCCTGCAGACCCGGAATCCTCCGTACGTTCGGGGCAGATCGCCCCGGCAGGAACTTTCAGAATACAACAGGATTTTGATAACCAATATGTGATCACTAACCTGGCCTTTCTTCAAAAGATGTTGGGCCTGGATTCAAATCAATATAGTGCGGTTGAAATTGTATGCAGTAAAACTGAAATACCGGGGGATGTAAAAAAGCGGCTGGAGGATTTAATGGGAAATTCTTACAAGGTCCAGACGAGGTACGAACAAAACCAGACCTTATTTCAGGTTATGCGTATGGAAAAATGGGTGATCTATGCCATTCTGACGCTGATTTTGATCGTTGCTGCTTTTAATATTGTAGGGGCCCTTACCATGCTGGTGCTTGAAAAGAAAAAGGATATCCAGGTATTGAAAGCAATGGGTGCTGACAACCGGTTTATTCAACGCATTTTTTTAAACGAGGGGTTGTTGTTGGCCCTGCTGGGTGGCGGTGGTGGAATTTTACTTGCCCTCCTTATCTGTTGGCTTCAGGTCAGGTTTAAACTGGTCCCCCTGCAGGGTAATTTCCTTATCGATTACTATCCCGTTAAAATCCTTCCTGCTGATCTACTGCTGGTAACGGGAACCATTCTGATCGTGGCGCTTCTCGCATCCTGGATTCCTTCGCGAAAAGCTGCATTGCAGCCGTTTGAGTTGAAAACGTGATTGGATAGTCTATATCATTTCCATTCATTTCCAGGGTTTACCAGCCAAAAGCATCAAATTTCAAGCGGATATTTCCCAGGGTCGTGACCTTATCCGTTTCACCATCTGTCTGCTGATGGTTCCAGTCAATTCTGGCCATGAGATTGTCAACCTTATAGTGCACGGCAAATAACATGGCATTCCGGATCCGGGCTTCGTCAAGTTCACCGTCTCCGTGCATGGAAAATACAATATTTGATTCCTTATTGAGTTTTTTAGAAAGCGCGGCGCCGATAGCAGCACTTATTCCCTGACCCAGGGAACCGCTTGCTATACGGATTCCAGGCAGGTGTTCATGGGTTGCGGGATCCACCTGTAACCTGGAATTGAGTTTTCTGAAGCTGGTGAGTTCTTTTACATTGAAATAACAGGAACGGGCAAGTGAAATCGGAATTATGTTTCATGAGCCATTTTTACGATATCCCGCCTGATTTGTGAGGCAATTGCTTTTATATCAAACATGTAATTGACTATCTACCGGGCCGTGCAACTAATTGAATTTATTTACAGTTGTCCCGGAACATATTGAACTTTTGTTCTAACTTGCTTGTTCATACGCTCAGTGACATTATACTTTGCTAGTCGCATTATCCTGATTATCAACAATCTAACCTAACTGATCTGATGGGAAATAAGGCTTGATTGAGGCAACGCAAAAAATTAATTTAATGTAAACCGAGGTACATGTTTGATGTTTTACTTTCTCTGTCCATTTCTTTCACTATCACCTTTCTCGCCATTCCTGTAATAATTAATGTTGCAGAGATGAAAAAACTATTTGATGTTCCAGATGCACGGAAGATCCATCTGGTAGCCATCACCCCACTGGGTGGTATTGGAATTTTTGCAGGATTTGTTTTTGGCTGCTTGCTGACCATCAATTTTAAATATTCTTCCGAGTTCCAGTATTTTATTGCAGCCACCATGGTCATTTTCTTTTTGGGCCTGAAGGATGACATCCTCATTATTTCGCCGATCAAGAAATTTATTGGACAGGTACTTGCCGCTTTTCTCATCATTTATTACGGTCGGATACAGATCAGAAGTATGCATGGATTTTTTGGAATTCATGAACTGCCCGAAATGTTTAGTTTACTGATCTCTTATTTTTCCGTGATTGTCATAATTAATTCTTTCAATCTTATTGATGGCGTGGATGGCCTTGCCGGAACCCTGGGACTAATGTCTTCAGCTCTTTTCGGAATATATTTTCTCAGCAAAGGGATGGCTCCGTATTATACGCTTGCATTTTCTCTTTTTGGCAGCCTGCTTGCTTTTCTGATATTTAATTTTCAGCCTGCTAAAATATTTATGGGAGACACGGGATCCTTACTCATAGGCGTGATCAATGCAATACTGGCATTGAAATTTATCGATCCGGGAAACGGGCCCGAATTCAGTGCACCCATGGTTTCATCTCCTGCTATCGGCTTTACCATTCTGATGATTCCTCTCCTGGATACCCTGCGTGTTTTTGCAATCAGGATTTTCAAACGCCGTTCGCCATTCAGTCCCGACAGAAATCATATCCACCATCTGCTGCTTGACCGCGGTCTTTCTCACCGTACCATCACCTTATTGCTGGTGGCCATTAATGTGAGTATGGTTGTTTTTGTTTATATGGCGCGGTCCCTGGGTTGCACCATCCTTATCCTTTCTGTTATCGCCCTCTTCTTTGCGTTTATAGGTGCGATCTACTATTCCCGGCCCCACGATAAGCTGGCCTGGGCATCCGACCTGCAGGATAAAAATGAAAAGGTAAAAGAATCGAAATTGGTTACCTTTATCCGCGATAGTATGCTCGAACAAAAAAATTAATGCCCGGACTTATCAACGCCGGTTGAACGACCATCCCAATTAGAATTATTGTTTATGACTGATGAATTATCACTCATTGTGGAGGTAGCCCGCGAATCCATGATCAAAGCCATCAATCATCTTGAAAATGAACTGGTCCGTATTCGCGCAGGGAAGGCAAATCCTCAAATGCTTGAGGGGCTCACAGTGGACTATTACGGAACACTCACGGCGCTCAACCAGGTGGCAAATGTATCGGTAATGGATGCGCGGACCTTAACCATTCAACCCTGGGAAAAGAATATGCTTCAGCCCATTGAACGTGCGATCCTCAATGCCAACCTGGGGGTGACGCCACAGAATGATGGCAACACCGTGCGACTTTTCATGCCGCCCCTTACGGAGGAAAGAAGAAAGGAATTTGTAAAGCGCGCGTTTGGGGAGGGCGAACAGACCCGTATCGCCATTAGAAGCATTCGCCGTGAAGCGATTGAGCAGGTAAAAAAATTGCAAAAAGAGGGTTTGAGTGAGGACCTGACCAAAGATGCCGAAAAGCAAATGCAGGATCTCACCGATCAGTATATCAGCCTGGTAGAAAAACATCTTGTCTCGAAGGAAAAAGAAATTATGTCTGTCTGACCCATCGAAACGGATTGAATTGGTATTTTTGTTACGAGATTGAAATTTTATTTGGCCGCTTTAAAACTAAAACAACAACATATGGGTATGCTTAAAGAATTCCGCGACTTCACGTTGCGGGGAAACGTAGTTGATCTTGCCGTTGCGGTAATCATCGGAGCTGCTTTTGGTACCATCGTATCTTCCATGGTGGATGATGTGATTACACCTCTGTTGTTAACACCTGCATTAAAAGCGGCCAATGCCCAGGACCTGGAAAAGCTGATGTGGGGATCGGTGAAGTACGGAAAATTTTTGTCGTCCATTATCAAATTCATCATCATTGCTTTTATTTTATTCCTTATCATTAAAGCCATGAAAAGTCTTGAAAGGAAAGCAGTTCCACCTGCCAAAGAACCTTCCAGTACAGATAAGCTACTCATGGAAATCAGAGATGAACTAAAAAAATAGTGGCTGCCCCTGCCATTGAAATGATTTACTTAAAATCAATTTACTCAAGCCGGAGGAGATTAGAAGCATTTCATTATTGACTAATTTTTAAAAAGATGAAAAGGACTTTTATTGCTTTTGTGGCGATGCTGTGTGCATTGACCGGTTTTGCCCAGGATAAAACAGTTCAGGAACTGAAGAATGAAGCCTCCCAAAGCATTCAGAAAGATCCCAATGATACCATTCCGCAAATATGGAAAAAAGGCGCGCTGTTGAATTTTATTTTAAACCAGGCCTCGCAGAGCAACTGGGCGGCCGGAGGTGAGAATTCTTCATTGGCACTCAGCACAACATTTCATGGATATGCTTTTTATAAGAAAGAGAGAAATTCATGGGATAATACCCTCGATCTTGCTTACGGTTTTGTGAAAACTACCAGTCTGGGCAGCCGAAAATCAGATGACAGGATAGACTTTCTCTCGAAGTATGGGTACGAGTTTGCCAAAAGCTGGTATGTCGGTGGTCTGCTGAACGTAAAATCGCAGTTTGCCCCGGGATATGCATACCCGGATAATAAAGAGCGGGAATTGACTTCCGATTTCTTTGCTCCCGGTTACATATTGTTATCGGCTGGTATAAACTATAAGCCCAATGATGCATTTTCAGTTTTTGTATCGCCGGTCACCGCAAGGTGGATCATTGTGAGGAATGATTCCCTGGCGAGCGTCGGCGCATTTGGTGTTGATACAGGAAAACATTCTAAACTCGAAGTGGGCGCATACGCAACAATTTCATACATGAAAAAGCTGGGCACTGCGGCCATTTATAACGGACGGCTCGATCTATTCTCTAATTATGGGCGGAAGCCGCAGGACGTGGCCATGTCCATGAACAACCTGCTTGCTGTAAAAATAACCAGCATCTTTTCCATGACTTTTTCTGTGAACTTCATTTATGATAATGACGTGAAACAGGTGAAGGCAGACGGAACCACTGGTGGTGCCGCCCTGCAGGTTCAGGAATTATTGGGAATTGGGATTGCCATTAAAATTTGAGTACTCAGATACTGTCAACCGTCAACTTTCAACCTTTATTGTGGTGAAATAAATGTTCACAAACTCCGTCTGCTTAAACTTCTTTTTTGTGTATTCTTGTAATTAAAGCCTGAGCATGCCCAATCCCGAATCCTATCAGATTAAATTGTCGCAGTTTGAGGGACCGTTCGACCTGCTCCTCTTTTTCATAGAAAGAGACGAGTTGGATATTTATAATATCCCCATTCATCAGCTGATCCGGGATTTTCTGAATTTCATTCATTCCCAGGAAACGCTGAATATTGAATTGAGCAGTGAGTTTATTTTGTTTGTATCCACACTGATGCGGATAAAAGCAAGGATGCTGCTGCCGCGTAAGGAACTAGATGAACAGGGCAATGAAATCGATCCCCGGCAGGAACTGATCAACAAAGTATTAGAATACAAGCGTTATAAAGAGGCTGCCATGCATCTTGCGGATTTGGAAGCACAGCGCATGCAGATGGTAAAACGCGGTAACCTTTTTAAGGAACTGGTTCAAATAGGGGAAGCATCAGGAGAAGGGACCGAGATCCAGTCTCTCACACTCTTCAAACTTATGAAGACTTTTGAAAAAGTAATCCTGCGGATGCAGGAGCGGAATAACCGTCCGACCCATACAGTTATTCAGTATACCTACACTTTGGAGGAAAGCCGGTCTCAATTGATCGAGCTGGTCGGCAGGGAACGGTCCGTCCCGTTTGCAAACATCATCAGCATATGCGAGAATCGCATCCATGTCATTTTCCTCTTCCTATCCATACTCGAACTTGTGCAACAGGGGTTCATGCATATTCTCGTCGGAGAAGGGATAAACAATTTTATCCTCGAATACAACGAATCCATCGAAACTCAAATCTGACAGTTTCTCGCCAAAATGTCAATATTCCGTCATGGCATATTAATTGATGTTTAGACATTAATACAAATAATGTATTATGAAATCAATTTTTTATAAAGCAAATGAAAGGGGCCACGCAGAGCACGGAGGCTGGCTAAAGTCTAACTTTTCCTTCAGTTTTGCAGAATGGCATGATCCCAAAAGAGTCCATTTTGGGGCGCTCCGGGTCCTAAACGATGATTCCATTGCTTCAGGCGGCGGATTTGGAATGCACCCGCATGATAATATGGAGATCGTTACAATACCTACCCGGGGTTCGGTTGCACATAAGGATAGCACGGGAACAGATGGATTGATCCACACGGGCGACGTGCAGATCATGAGTGCCGGAACGGGCATAAGACATTCTGAATATAATCCTTCAGCTACCGACGCATTGGAATTATTTCAGATTTGGGTTTTCCCGAAGTTGAGAAATGTAAAGCCCCGGTACGAGCAGAAAAGTTTTAATCCTGCAGAAAGGATCAATCAATGGCAGGTTGTAGTGAGTCCGGATACTGCCGAGAATGGCGTACTGATCAACCAGGATGCGCGGCTTTCTCTTGCACAACTGGATGAAGGGAAGACCCTTTCATATAAGATAAAATTCAAGGGTTCCGGTGTTTATCTTTTTGTGATTGAAGGCGAAGTGGAAGTGGGTAAACAGATACTGCAAAAAAGGGATGCGTTGGGTATTTCGGAAACAGATCTGCTGGAAATCAAAGCCTCAAAAAATGCGCAGCTCCTGGCGATCGAAGTTCCCATGCCTTCATAAATACCAATACTTCCTTTTCAGGCAAGGATCAGAGACGAAGCGAGTTGTAAATGATTTTGCATCTGGTAAATCTTAAAAAATCCTTGAGTGACCAGTTCGCATGACTGAGGATTATTGTAAAAATGCGCTTGGAAAATAAAACGACATTGGTACGCGCATTTCCTATTTAAGCCCATAAACAAGAACTTCACCTGAGAAGGTTGGAACGTAAACATGGCCATCTGCGATCGTTGCTGTTGAAAATTTAGCATAAGAAGGCAAAGCATCGATGGGGGTCTGACTGCTATTCCAGAGTTCTTTGGAAACGTCGTTCGCGTCAAATGCTCTTAAAATACCCGGGGTTACCGTTGCGGATGCATCTCCGAGGGCGTGTGTCGCCCACACAATTCCCGTCCCATCCATAATTCCACTGGAGGAAACAGAAAGATCCGCGCCCGTTCCGCCTATCGGACCTGCAGCTGTTGAAACGATCTGGTTGGCAGCAAAAGTATTTGTACCCCGGTTAAACAAGAGCGCACGCAGCTGATCGTTTTCTGACCATACATATACAAATTCATTGGCGCTTCCCAAATAATACGCGGGCTGGCAATGCAGGCTGACATTAAGCGGGATGTCCTGCTGTATTGTACCCATATTGTCCTTATTCAACAGAAATATGTTGCCGTCCTTGGCCCCGGTAAAATAATAGTTGGAATTTGGGATCAGCAATGTGCCCATGACTCCGTAGTCAAGATCATTAATGTTCAGGTCCACATAATTTCCCGGAGTAAAATAACTTGTTACCTGTAATGTGGAATCTGAAGGCGTAAGCTTCAATGCACTCTCAGCCCGGTCGGTAAGGCTAGTCGGGTTTGGATTAGGATTGTTCTCACTCGTTCCATTTCCGGTTTCTAAATAGTGATTTCCTTCCCCAACGGTTCCGTTTCCCGTAGTTATGTAAAGATTTCCCTGGACGTCTGCAGCAATCCCCATCCCGCTTTCCCAAATCCCTCCGTTTTCTCCGTTTGGGGTATCATTATATACGGTTAGCTGCTGAAGTGTTGATGCGTCATATCCAAATATCCATCCGTGATAAGGATTCCAATCGCAGTGAGAAGAATAACTGATATATACCACGCCGTTGACAAGGGCTAAGCCCTGGCGCTGGTTGTTTCGCCTAGGATCAAAACTGACCATACCAGACGAGCTGCCATCTCCCGTTCCGGGTATGCTTGCGGTGATCGCAACAGGACTTCCACTCTGTTCACTTCCGTTTACAATATTAACTGCATGCAAATATTGTACAAAGCTGTTACCATCTGTACTCCTGGCTACAAAATATATAGTCTGCGTACTAGAATCTATCACGGGAGTTCCAATGATTCCGATATTATTGGTAATATCCTGATATGGCTGACACCAGCTTGAGGCCATATCTGAAGCGGCAGGGGGACGCATCCCTGAAGCGGTATAATTATTCTTCCAGTATAATGTGCCGTTATCACCATCATAAGCGTACAAGCTGTTGTTTACGGTCGCGATAAATACTACATTATGGTTGCCGGAACCGATGGATAGATTACCCACAACCAGAGGTTGCGCATATACCTGATCATCAACAACCATTCTAAAAATTGCTCCAAATTGATTCGCATTCACATTGGCAGTTGTAAGCACGGTTTCCTTGTTATTCAAACCGGCACGTGTATTGTCATTGTGCTGGGTAAGCACAGAAATATGCTGTGTGTTTGGCGAAGGATTGATGAGCGTGGTTGGTAGAGTGGGGATTGTTGGGGGAATAGGGTAGGACGGAGCGGGTGTTTCTTTCTTTTTGCAACTAAAGCAAATGATTATTAGCAAAAAAAGGTATGGAAAATTCCTATTCATGTATTTGCAGGTTTAAATAATCAACAGAGTTTTTCTGATTATAGATAATTAATTTCGAAAACATGTGATTGGCCTGATTAAAATTCATTTCCTCAATAATTATGAAGTTCTCTGTGTTTTCCATGCCGGATTTTCTAAAATGCAGGCTGTGTCCGATAAAAGTATAGTTTTTATTTAGTAAATTATAGTCATACACATGCTTAATCGCTTATTTTACGGATCAGGTTATTTTGATAATCCGCAACATATATGTCCCCTCGCTGGTCCACTGCAACTCCGTAAGGCCTGTTAAATGAAGCAGTTTTAATATCGCCGTTCGTCGAACCCCGAACGCCTGTTCCTGCAAAAGTACTAACAGTGCCGTCCGGGCTTATTTTCCGGATCTTATTATTTTCGACATCGGCCACATAAAGGTTACCGCTTTTATCAACTGTAATTCCGGCGGGATGTGAAAACGAAGCAGCCGTATCTTTTCCATCCGCAGCGCCCTTTTTCTTTTTTCCTGCCATTGTAATGACTATACCGAAGGGGCTGATTTTACGGATCATGTTATTATAAGTATCGGAAACATATACGTTGCCATTCAGATCGACGGCAATCCCTCCCGGCAAATAAAATGAAGCGGAAGTGTCTTTGCCATTTGTTGAACCGGGATTTCCATTTCCGGCAATATTTGTTATTTTCCCCGCCGGACTTATTTTTCGAATCATGTCTTTCGCCCAATCCGCGACATAAATATTTCCGTCGGTATCTACTGCAATTCCCGCGGGGTTGTCGAATTGCACATTTTCTGATGTCCCGTATTTTTTTCCATCCGGCCTAATCCCGCCAATTGTAGTTACCTGACCACCGGGACTTATCTTGCGGATCAGGCTATTATGTGTATCGGCAACATAAACATTTTTGTTTTTATCCACCGCCACTCCGGCGGGATTGAAAAAGGATGATTTTGCGGCGTCGCCGTCAGCAAAGCCTACTGCGCCAGTGCCCGCAAATGTGATCACCATGCCATCCGGGCTGATCTTCCGTATCTGGTTATTGTGTGAGTCCGCTACATATATGTTTCCGGATTCATCAATCGCCAGACCCATCATATTTGAGAAACTAGCTTCGGTTGCTTTTCCATTCACAGATCCCATGACGCCGGTTCCGGCAAGGGTTGTGACTTTGGGAGACCTATTCCTGCCCCCACAGCCAATAATGAATAAAATGGTCGTTAAAATCAGCCATATTGATTTTTTCATGAAATCAGAAACATTGAAATGGTTAATTATGAAGCATTTCCAACCCGGCCGGTTGAAGTTATACAGCGATTTTAATCCGGCGCAATTTAAACTATTTTGATAATCACATGTTGGACATCTGTATATACTGATACGGCGAAGCAAAAATCTTATAAATCATGAAATACATACTCATCCTGGTTGCCTTTTGCACTAACCTGGCTTATGGTCAGTATTCGCTGGGCCTGAACCTGGAAAAAAACCATACCTATTTCCTTAATATTAACACAACCCTGCAGGCAAATACTGAAATGAACGGGCAGAAAATGCAAATGATTTCGAATATGACCGCATTCGCCAGGTTCAGGGTCGTCGGGGCAACTGACCTGGAGTATGAATTGGAAGCTTCGTATGACAGTATTCATATGGCCATTAAGTCGCCGATGGGACAGATGGAATTTAGTACCAATAATCTATCGGGAAATAATGATATGGCCGCCGGCGGAATGAATAACAAACATTTTACTGTAGTCCTTTTAAAAAACGGAGCTGTTAAAAAAATTGAAAATCACGATTCAGCAGGATATTCGTCCATGCTGAAAAATTTTCCCATGGCAGAAGGGATCAAGCAGATGCTCATGATGGGACGTTTCAATCACTCGTTTAACCGCGAAGTGAGGAGAAAAAATTTAGAAAAACTTACTGCCATTTTTCCAAACAAAAAAGTAAACCTGAATGATACCTGGGGTGAAACCATCATGCCCGATTCAGGAACGGATAACAGTATAAAAACGAATTATCAGTTGACAGATTACCATTCCGGCATTGCAACCATCAAAGGGAATTCAGAAACAAAACTAACCGGCAACCAAAAACAGGAATCCCGGTTTCCCGCGATGATCGATCTCCTGGGGAAATCTGAATCTACCATTAAAGTGGATGCGGCAACAGGTTGGATTAAGGAAGGAGAAATCAAAGAGGAACTGAATGGGCAGATTAAATTAAAGACCAATGCCGGATCCCGGGAAGGAAATACAAGCCCGATACAAATCGAAGCTACAGTGAAAATTTCAGGCAGGTAGCCTCCGTGCAATCAAACTTTATTTATTCACCGGAGTTCAACGTTTCGCGGCCTGCGTTTAAAGTTCTGCGTTCCGCATGAAGCTGCTTCGCCGTGGCGCAGATGCCTTCAGCATCAAACCTGGATTGGTGCTGCAATTGTTTTGGTGAGCCGTGTTCAACCACTTCATCCGGAATTCCGAGCAAAATTACCTCCGCATGGTAATTATGAGCAGCCATAAATTCTAGAATGGCTGAACCGAATCCTCCCGCGATGCAACCATCTTCAACGGTAATGATCTTATTGAATTGCTGAAATATTTCATGGAGCAGTTCTTCGTCCAGCGGTTTTGCGAAGCGCATATCATAATGCGCCGGATCAAGGTCTTCCGTACGAAGTGAACGGATAGCAGCGGTCGCAAAATTTCCAGGATGACCGAAAGAAAGAATCGCAAGTTCCCTGCCATCCTTCAGCTTTCTCCCTTTACCGATTGGAATTTCCCTGAACGGCGTTTTCCATTCGGGCATCACGCCTTCTCCGCGCGGATATCTGATGGCAAAAGGATGGGTGGTCGAATCCAGCTGCGCAGTATACATTAGGTTCCGAAGTTCCGATTCATTCATGGGCGCACTCACAATCATATTCGGAATACATCTCAGATAGGCAATATCGTAAGCCCCGTGATGGGTTGGACCATCCTCTCCTACCAGCCCGGCCCGGTCCAGGCAAAAAATCACGGGAAGGTCCTGGATAGCAACATCATGCACAACCTGATCGTACGCCCTTTGCATAAAGGTGGAATAGATATTACAAAAAACGCGCATGCCCTGAGTGGCCATCCCTGCACTGAGGGTAACTGCATGCTGCTCACAAATGCCGACATCAAACGCTCGGTCCGGCATTTCATCCATCATGAATTTCAGGGAACTCCCACTGGGCATAGCCGGCGTTACGCCAAAAATCTTTGGATTTTTTTCAGCCAGTTCAATGATGCTATGACCGAATACGTCCTGGTATTTCGGTGGCTGAACCGTATCGAATTTCTTCTTATAAATTTCACCGGTGATCTTATCGAAAAGACCTGGTGCATGCCATTTGGTTTGATCACTTTCCGCCTGCGCATATCCCTTTCCTTTTACGGTTATGATGTGCAGGAGCTTGGGTCCCGGAATATTTTTAAGGTCATCGAGTGTATCTATCAGTTTGTTGAGGTTATGTCCGTCGATCGGGCCAAAATAGCGAAGCTTAAGCGCTTCGAAGAGGTTGCTGCTTTTACTAACAAAACTCTTTATGCTGTGTTCGATCTTGCTGGCAATTTCCCGGCTAAAATGACCGCCGACCGGAAGTTTGCCCAGCGCTTTCCAGATATCATCCTTAAACTTATTATAGGTTTGAGACGTGGTGATATCTGTCAGGTATTCTTTTAAAGCGCCTACATTCTGATCGATGCTCATGCAATTATCATTCAGAATGATCAGGAGATCCGTGTCCGCCACGCCTGCGTGATTCATCCCTTCAAAAGCCAGCCCGGCCGTGAGCGCCCCATCGCCAATTACGGCTACGACCTTTCGATCTGATTCTCCCTTGTATTTCGCGGCCATGGCCATTCCAAGTGCTGCACTGATGGATGTGGAAGAATGACCCACGCCGAAAGTATCGTAGACGCTTTCGTCACGGTTTGGAAAACCGCTGAGTCCTTTGAATTTTCTATTGGAAGAAAAATTATCGCGCCTGCCCGTCAGGATTTTATGACCGTATGCCTGGTGACCCACATCCCATACCAATTGGTCGTACGGGGTATTAAAAACGTGATGAAGGGCCACGGTGAGTTCGGCCACACCCAGACTTGCAGCAAAATGGCCTCCGTGTAAACTCACTACATCAATAATGTACTGGCGGAGTTCGTCCGTAAGCTGCTGCAACTGCTCCCGGCTCAATTCTTTAAGATCGGCCGGCGAGTCTATGGATTGTAAAAGGGGTCCCGGAACAAGGTCCATCCGTTTGGTTTAACGTGCAAAAATAGCAAATTCAGCCGATATTCATCGGGCAGTTCCCGAATGCCTTCCCCTGTCAGCGCGGCCATTGACCGCCAGATCCCCCGAAATATCCACTAGTACTAAATTATAGGGAATCGCAGATTTATCCTCTAGATTTGCCCTGAACTGAGGAGTATGCAAAAATCAAGTAAATACTACTGGTGGCTCCAGCTTGGCGGCTGGGTATTGCCGGCCATCATGTTTATTCTGGTGGACTCTTTGAGTGACCAGAAAGTAAATGCCCGGCTGATCGAACAGCTGCTCGTGATGGTTTTCGCGGGTATTTTTACAACGCATTTATTCAGGGAATACATCCGGAGGTCCAGATGGTTGCTGATGCCGGTTGAAAAGGCAGTCCCAAAATTCCTTATCGGCATTGTGATCGTTTGTATAGTGGATAGCCTTATCCGGCTGTGGCTGATTGATCTGCTGAACCTTTCAAGCAGCATAAGAAAACTTGAATTTACTACCCGTTTTTACTTTGCCACTCTTGAAAACAGCATGTTCATCATTCCATGGACCCTGATCTATTATTTCTATCATTATATTGAGAAAAGCCGGAAGCAGCAGCTGGATACGCTGAAGCTTGAGGCCCTGGTGAAGGAACTGGAACTAAAAACAATCAAGTCGCATATCAACCCCCATTTTATTTTTAATGCCCTCAACAGTATCCGGGCATTGATTGATGAGAATCCGGTGAGGGCAAGAACGGCAATTACCGAATTGAGCAATATACTGAGGAGCAGCATGCAAACGGAGAAACAGGAAACGGTTTTCTTTGAAAAAGAGCTTGATATCGTCAAGGATTATCTGGCTCTCGAACATATCCGTTTTGAAGACAGGCTAAAAGTGCGGTACGAGATCTCGGAGGATACCCTTAACCAGCCTATTCCGCCCATGATGTTGCAAACCCTGGTAGAAAATGCGATCAAACACGGGATCAGCAAACAGTTGAGCGGAGGAACGGTAACTATTATTTCTGACCTGAAGGATCAATATCATGAACTGGTAATCCGCAATACCGGAAGGCTTGATGAACCTGGAAATGAAGATGGCTTCGGATTGATGAGCACCCGCAACCGGTTGCAGTTGCTCTTTGGGGAGCACGCAAATTTTGATATCCGTGAAGTAAATGGAAATACCGTAGAGGCTGTATTGCATATTCCGTTGACATAAAACAAACAGTATGATCAGAGCCGTTATCATAGACGACGAAAGGCTTGCACGCAACGAATTAAAAAAATTGTTACTCGAATTTCCCGAGATAGAAGTGATTGCCGAGGCGGCGAATGCAAACGAAGGAATTGAAAAGATTGACAGCCTCAATCCCGACCTGGTATTCCTGGATATCCAGATGCCCGGTAAAACGGGATTTGACATGCTTGCAGAACTGGAAAAAGCACCCGATGTCATATTTACTACAGCATACGACGACTATGCCCTGAAAGCGTTTGAAGTAAATGCCCTGGACTATTTATTGAAGCCAGTGGAACCCCGGAGGCTGGCTGATGCCCTGCAGAAACTGCATCTGGAGGAAAGCCGGGACCGCGAAGGGATTTCAGACGACGAGATCACGGTCAACAAAACGCTGTTGCATGAAACAGACCAGGTATTTGTAAAAGACGGCGAACGGTGCTGGTTTGTAAAACTGGCTGAAATCCGTTTATTCGAAAGTGTCGGAAACTATGCCAAGATTTATTTTGGGACCCATAAACCGCTTATCCTGAAATCACTCAATGCCCTGGAAGAAAGACTCGACGAGAAGGTTTTTTTCCGGGCCAACCGCAAACATATTGTAAACCTCAGGCTGATTGAAAAAATAGAACCCTATTTTAATGGCGGCTTACTGCTGGAACTGAAAGGAGGAGAGAAAATTGAAGTAAGCAGGAGACAAACCGTAAAGTTCGAAGAAATGATGAGCTTGTAATTGAGCCGCAATAGTCACATGAGATCTGAATTTCTTATCTCTCTGCTGTTTTTCAGCATGGCGGGGTTTGCACAACCTTCAGTGGACCTGATCCGCC
>JANWIY010000180.1 GCA_025449645.1 Chitinophagaceae bacterium
GATAAAACGCATAAAATATTTTTTGAAAATGAGGAACCCTGTAATCACATTAAAAGGTGACGGGAGAAAATATCCGGTAAACCGATGCAGCCCCTTTCAAATTATTTAATATGTATTATAAATTGGCGATTTCATTTTTATTCAAGTTGGTATTCAATCACGGTAATGGACGTGCCTTTAACCCTGATATAATTAGCTTCCTTACCTGCCTTGAATTTTCTCCATACAGGATGAAGATCAGCGGCATTTTTTCCAAACAATTCCCCCGCCTGTACAACTGACTTTATTCTCCGGTTCGGAATATTAAGCTGGATGGTCTTTGCGGCTGAATTCTTATTCACCAGGTAAACAAACAATTTCTTTCCTGAAGGCTTTATGCTAGCGAAAGAACGGACATGAACGGACGAGGTGGTTTTTACCATCTTGTCGCCCAAATAATTTCCCCAGACCATCAGTCCATAACCGGTTGCATTAAAGTTTCCGTTTTTATCCAAGGCATCCCAAACCTCGTTTGGAATTGAATCATTATCTATCCAGCGTGTATTCCAGAAACAGGAGAACTCAATCTCCGGCCGGAGCAATTGATCGCCCGTCATTTCAAAATTTGCAAGACTATGACCCATATCATTTATTTCGGGCCATTTATTTCCCCAGTCGAACGGACCATATTCCGCATCAATAATTTTCAGTCTTTTCTTTTGCGCGGGAGTGGCATATTCCTTAATTGCCTCAACAGCCCTGTCAACCGGTTCAGTAAAGTTATGCAAGGTATCTCTATATGTTTTATATCCGGCATAATAATTCCACACCGGATAATTACTCAAGCACAAATAATCAATATAATCGCCTGCCTTTTTAATGATCGTACCAAAATAATCCACAGAATTTCCATTGGGAATAATCGCAATGGATGGATCAACCGCTTTCATGGCCTTTGCAAAATCAAGCACATCCTGCGCGTAAATTTCCGCCGTGGAATTTTCATTGTTGGCATTCCAGCATTCATTTCCTATCATCCAGTATTTCACGCCATACTTCTTTTTGATGTTTGCATAACGCACCCATTCCACCGCATTTTTAATTAAGTCAGCCCGGCCTGTCCATGTGCAGCCCGGAGGATATTTTTTCAAATAGCTATCGGCAGGCACTACCACCACCGGCACTGCATTAAGATGTTTGCATAAGGTCATGTACTCATCAAAATCCAGCACATCATATTTAAAATCCTTATAATCCTTCAATATCTCCACATAATCATCTACCGCCCCTTTACCGGTACGGGCAAGTGTTGGCCGCGATTTGTCGTAAGGTGGAACGCTGAAAAGATTAAGATCCGATTTATCCCCCCCGGGATAACGCAAATATTTTACGCCCATTCCCTTCAAGGCGTCTTCCACACTATGTTTCGGATGAGGATAGCGCCCCCCATCCATAAAATAATCGAGATTAATGCCAATTGGATGACGGGATACATCGCTTACCACTGAATCAACATAAACATTTAAAATCTCATCCTGGCCTTTTACTTTAGTGCTTTCCAATAATACCGATGAGGCGATGAGGAACAGTACCCGGAAATTTCTCTTCAGTATTCTTTGGTTTTCAATTTTCATGGCAAATAATATTTTCATTTTGGGCTTTTATACCGCCATTTTTTTAGCTGCATCCATCATTCCTGGTATTAATGATAATCGTGACCGGCTTTAATCCGCGGGAAGAAAATAAATTCCCGGTACAGGCAATTTTCGTTTACCCGCTCTGCATTCAAATATTAAGTTCAATGGAGTTGCAGTGACCCAGCCATACGTTGCCCTTACAATCGGCTAAAGATGAAAATTCAAAGAATCAATAGGGACAGCATAGCAATAACCATCGCATCCCGCTATTCCAAGTCGTTGCAATATGCAGTTGGAACTGCGGCGAACACAGGATATTGCACGCTATACCACAATTATTATATGTTACAAAATGCGCAGGAATAGACACTCCGACGCCGCCATCAGCAGGCTCATCACCGCTTAATCGCTTTCGCCCCTATCCGGTAAAATCCTATTTTAAAGTTTGTATGACGCTAATATTGTCAAAGTCAAACCAGACCGTATCATCCCAAAGAGCGCCTGTTGCAGGATCAACATAGGGTAAAAGATCAAACTCAATGACCAGGTTTTCACCGGCATATTTCGATCCTGCAGGCAAAGAAAATGCGGCGGTTTTTTTAGCCCAGTTATTCCCCCATCCCGGAAAAGGACCAGTGCTGATTTTAACCGTATCTATGGGTACTCTTGTAGTGGGATCATTGCCGCTATAAGCACTGAATATTACACCAATGGTGCCTGCATAACCATTTCCCCAATCGGTCCAATCATAATTGCCATCAAAGCTGATTGCGTAATCGGAAGCAGCAGAAGGCACTTTACCCACTGTCTGGTAAAAGCTTTTTGATGTGCTATAGGTCCAGACAAAATCTGTATAGCCCCAATAACTACTGGTTTTACGGCCAATATGAGCCGCATTGGTTTCTTCCGTTTTCCAATCCTGGACAGAATTAATATCAGTTACACCCGGATCACCCGGAAGTGAAAAGTCTCCGTTCGTAATCAACTGAACGGGAACGCTGGCCGTAAATTTTACTACATCGCCATAATGGGGTTTCCCATTGTTGATAACATACGCCCTGGCATAGTAAATCTTACCGGAGATCAATCCCATAATGCCCGCGCTAAAATGCCCCGTATCATTTCCGGCAGCAACAGCCTTATTATTCCCTATGGTAGGCATCTGGGTGGAATCCGAGTTCCAGCAAATTCCTCTCTCGCTTATTGCCTTTTTCCCAACCAGGTCCACATCCCCGCCACCGGTGGCTGATATGGATGTGATATTAGCCATTTCGCTGGTACTCACAAATACCGTTGTTTGAAAAGGATTATCCTTTTTACAGCCAGATATAAACGGCAGCATGGCGGCCAAAAATCCGGCAAGGAATATATTTTTATACATGATTAATGAATTTAAGTTTGACATATAAAAAATGTATGGCCCAAATTAAATTTTTCTTAATAAAAATTTAATAGCCGGGATTTTGAATGAGCGCTTTATTTTTGTTCATTTCATTTACAGCAATAGGAAGAAAATATTCCTTATTATCCCATTTCCTTCCCGCATCTACCAATACTTTTTTAAATGCAGGATTATCAAAAGATCCTTGTACCGGATAAGTAACCTTCACGCCATAACCACTGTTTGCAGATTCGGGGCCAATCATCCAGCGGCGAACATCAAAGAAACGCTGCTCTTCAAAAGCAAATTCCACCCGGCGCTCGTTGCGGTAACGTTGCATCAGGGCATCGCCGGATTCCGTTACAGGGGGCATACCTGCCCTTGCACGCACCATATTTATATAGGTCCTTGCTTCTGCATCCTGTCCAAGCTCAATGCAGGATTCCGCGTAATCTAACAATACTTCCGCATACCGCATTCTTACCCACGGGGGACAGGCAGCCAGGTTATAATAATCCGGCAAGCCACTATTTGCATCAATGTATTTTCTCATCCAATAGTTGGTAAATTGTCCATCGGGCGCAGAAGTGCCATCAGGCCAGGTGCCCACTCTTATTTTCCCGTTTGTTGATGCACGGGGATACCAGCTGGCGCCCTCATAAAGAACACTTGCATACAGCCGGGGATCCCTGTTTGCATAGGGATCCGCCGCTTCGGATGGATTGTTCCAATTGAATTTAGAGCCGTCTTTCATTTCAAATGCATCTACCAGGTCTCCTAATACCGCATTAGCGCCAGCGCCGCCGTATCCTGGAGAATTTTGCCAAAGCGGCGTTCTGTCGAGTGCATAATACAGATCCACTTTTTGATCGGCATATCTTAAAAACATATCTTCATCAGATCGTTTCAAAAATATTTCTTCAAAATTCCGGGTCACATTGGGGTTCCCTTCATACAAGCTATATTTATTAAGATCAATTACGGCCTTTGCAGCATCTTTCGCCGCCTGCCATCTGGCAGTTGCGTCACCTCCGGTATATCCGACTAATTCCGGATGTGGATATCCGCCGGTGACTGCCCCGTTTTTGGCAGGATTATGAAGATCGCTTGCGGCATAAAGCAATACTTTGGCTTTAACAGCCATTGCCACTCCTTTGTCGCCCCGCGTTTTTACCGTTCCAATATCCGCATCTTTATACAGGCTGATAGCGGTGTCCAAATCATTCACAATAAAATTTACCGTTTTTTCAAACGTGCTGCGCGGCACATTATAGTCAGACCCGAACTGTACAGGGTCATTATACAAAATCACCCCGCCATACTGAGCCATTAATAAAAAATAAGAAAATCCTCTTATGAAATGGGCATCCGCAATCGCTTTATTTTTTTCATCCTGCGATGTAAAAGGCACCGTATTCAAATGGGAAATGGCGATGGTAATATTTCTGATGTTGGTATATACTGAATTCCAGTTCCAATCCATTTCACCCCAGGCCCATACGTTGCTCCCAAAGCAGCCAAGATTTTGAGGGGACACGGAAGCCATGGTATAGGGCGTACCTAAATCGTTATATTGGAACATGCCTTCATCTGTTGCAGACATCATCATAAACCAGGTATGTCCGGCGGGCAACGCCATGTAACAACCATCTATTACTTTAGTCGCCAGCGCGGGTGATTGCCAGACATCCGCATCCGATATTTTATTCTCAGGCTTGGTGCCATCTAAAAAATCTTTTTTACAGGATGAACCAAAAAGGGCGGCTATTACAAGAATGCTTATAATTTTTTTCATGATTAATCTTTTTAAAAAGTAACATTTACACCAAAATTTACTATCCGTTGTAAAGGATAGCTTTCTCCATAAAACTGACTTCTTATTGTTTCCTCCGGATCAGTGTACCAGTCCTTTAAGCTCGGGCAAAAAGTGTAAAGATTTAATCCGTTTACATATACTCTTACTTTATCAATACTGATTTTTTCCGTCAGCTTACTTGAAAAAGTATATCCAAACTCAACATTTTTAAGCCGTCCATAATCTGTGTTATGGAGAAAGAAGGTATTGTATATCCCCGTGGGATCTGTCCAATAGGCCGATGCACCGCTTGAGAACCTGGGAAATGATGAATTGATATGATCAGGGGTCCACCTGTTGTTATAGAATGAAACAAGGTAATTGGTATTCAGGCTGAAATTAGGCCGCAGA
>JANWIY010000181.1 GCA_025449645.1 Chitinophagaceae bacterium
CCGCGCACCATCACCTCATCATTGCCCCGGCGGGAACCATATGAATTAAAATCCTCCTTTTTCACTCCCCGGCTAATCAGGTATTCGCCGGCAGACGATTTTTCATTAAATGACCCTGCCGGTGAAATATGATCGGTCGTTATGCTGTCGCCGAGCATCAATAATATCCTTGCCTCATTGATATTCGTTAACGGGGCTGCATCACCAGAAATGTTGTAAAAGAACGGCGCTTCCTTTATATAGGTAGAACGATCATCCCAGGCATATAATTTGTCCTTAGGCACATCCAGTTTTTTCCATATCGCATTTCCCTCGAATATCTCACTATAGTTCCTGGCAAAATCATTCGGGGAGACAACACGGTTCATCAATTCAATAATTTCATCGTCTGATGGCCATATGTCCTTCAAATAAACGGGCTGTCGATTGGGATCAAAACTTATCGGGTCGTTCAAAATATCAACATCGACCCGGCCCGTAAGGGCATATATTACGACAAGCATCGGGGACATCAGGAAATTCATCCTCACCTGCGGGTGGATCCTGGCTTCAAAGTTCCGGTTTCCGGAGAGTACGGAAGCCGCCACCAGGTCATATTCATCCACAGCCGCAGCAACGTATGGCGGTAAAGGCCCCGAATTCCCTATACAGGACGTGCAACCATATCCTACCACATGAAACCGCAGCGCTTCCAGGTCATTTAATAGATCCGCCGTTCTGAGATAGTCGGTTACCACTTTTGAGCCCGGGGCAAGAGACGCTTTTACCCAGGGTTTTATATTCAGGCCACGTTCTCTGGCCTTCCGGGCAACCAACCCCGCGCCGATCATAACAAATGGGTTAGACGTATTGGTGCAGGAAGTGATGGCCGCAATTACAACCGCGCCGTCTGAGAGCATCCATTTCTCCTGGCCGACCGTTACCCAAACTGTTTTCATCCCATTGACCAATGTTTCTTCTATTTTCGTCGTTGCGGGCATCGGCAATGGGGGTTGACCCGGCTGACTACCTCCTTCGGCAGACCAGCGTTCTATTTGCGCTTCGTTGTGAATATATTTTCGGCCATACGTTTGATCCAACAGGCCTATGAACGTCGATTTTAGGTCTTTTATTAATATTTTATCCTGGGGTCGCTTCGGGCCGGCGGCTGCGGGCTCTATGGTCGAAAGATCCAGCCCCACCACATCGGTATAGTCAATCTTCTCCGAACCCGTTCTCCACAGCATATTGGCTTTGCAATATTCTTCTACCAGTTTTAGTTTCTTTACGGAGCGATTGCTCCTTCCCATGTACTCCAACGTTTTGTCATCAACCGGAAAATAGGTTATGGTACAACCAAATTCCGGCGACATATTGCCAATCGTTGCCCGGTCCGGAACAGACAGTGAATTGAGACCGGTCCCAAAGACCTCTACGAATTTGCCTACGACGCCATATTTCCTCAAAAGCGCTGCAATAGCTAGCACCATATCCGTGGCGGTCGAGCCCGGTAAAAGCCTGCCGGTTAGATTCAATCCAATAACTTCAGGCATAATAAAATAGATCGGCTGCCCAAGGATCGCCGCTTCGGCCTCGATGCCTCCTACCCCCCATCCCAGCACACCGATCCCGTTTACCATGGGTGTATGGCTATCGGTACCCACAAGCGTGTCCGGGAAGACCTCATTGTCCCGCTCGATCACGCACTGAGAAAAATATTCCAGGTTCACCTGGTGACAAATACCCATTCCCGGCGGAACTACGCTGAAATTGTCAAACGCCTTTTGTGCCCATTTCAGAAATTGATACCGCTCTTTGTTACGTTTATACTCTTCCTCCATATTCCGGCCATAAGCATATTCTGTCCCAAAATAATCCACCTGTACAGAATGGTCGATGACCAGGTCAACCGGTATCAGGGGATTGATCTTATCCGGATCCCCCCCTTTCCGGGCAATTTCCGCCCGAAGCGATGCAATATCCACTACGGCTGGAACACCGGTGAAGTCCTGCATCAATACCCGGGCCGGCATAAAAGGGATGACTTTATCAGAAGCAATCGGTTTCCATTCGAGAATACTGTTTATATGTTCTTTGGTAATGGCAAACGCATCAAAATTACGAAGCGCGTTTTCCAATAAGATCCGGATGGAAAAAGGTATTTTGCTAATACCATGGCCTTTTGTTTCGAGTTCTGCCAGGCTATAGTAAGTTAAGTCTCCGTCCTCTGTATGCAACGACCTTTTTATATGGAAGAGATCTTTAGACATGATTACTTTTTTTAAATGCTTTGCTAAACCGGTCCCGGAGAGGCCGGAAATACTACCTGTCTTCCAGGGACTTGGTCGGAATGATAAACATCGGCATCGGGCTATTGTCCAACACTTTTTCAGCCACGCTACCCAGTAATATTTTTGCCAGGCCCTGCCTGCTGTGCGTACCCATCACAATTATATCAACTTTCATCTGATCTTCTCTGCCAATCGCGAATGCCGGGCGTTAAGCCATTCCATAAGGACAAGCGCCTCATTGTGCTGTTCATCTCTCGCGCCATATACCAATGTAGCTGCTCCTTTCTTGAGCTGTTCGTTCAGTATCTGAACCTGTTCTTTATTTTCTTTGAGTTCCTGGTGGTATCTTTTTTGGAACTCATTCCATTTGTCAGGATCATGGTCAAACCATTTCCGAAGTCCGGTGCTCGGAGCGATCTCCTTCAACCATAGGTCGATAGCCGCCTTTTCTTTTGTCAGACCCCGGGGCCATAACCTGTCTACAAGAATACGTTGGCCGTCCTCTTTCGCGGGCTTATCATACACCCTTTTGATCTTTAGTTTCATAATAAACCTCCATTTTTTGATTTCAAAACGCCTCTTTTATGATCGACTCCCCACTAATACCTAAATAGGTCAATACCTTTTCGATCGCGTCCATCATGGGCTCCGGCCCGCATAAATAGACTTTTGTGCCCGGGCCAACGAGATTTTTTTTGAGAAGCCCTGCGGAAATAAACCCGTACCCGCATCCTTCTACCTTTTCCTCTGACAGAATGTTAATGAAATTCTCGCCTAATAAGTCCTTAAATTCCCGCTCCAGGATTATATCGGCTCTTGTCTTATTGGCAAAGATCAGCTTGTTATTCCCAATCTCATTTTTCGACCGAAGAAAACGAAAAATGGAAATAAACGGCGTAACCCCTGCCCCACCCGCAATAAAGACGCCCTCACCTTTGAAAGCGATAGCTCCAAAAACATCATGTAAAATCAATTCGTCATACTGCTTTAACGTCAAAAGTTCGTTGGTGACCCCTTTATGCGCCGGATAAGTCTTGATGGTAAACTCCAGGTAATCGTTCTCCGGAAGACAGGTGAAGGTAAAAGGTCTTCGTTCTTTGTCCCACCCGGTTTTGTTTATGGCAATTTCGGTAGCCTGGCCTGGCGCAAAGCGATACCCGAAAGGCTTTTCGGTTACTATTTTCAAAACATCGTGCGTAACCTTATTTATTGACTTTATTTTTACAAAATATTGTTCCATGAGAATGGAGGTTTATAAGTGATTTGGGTCCGCCGCCAAAGTGGTGGTGAGCGTTAACAAAAAAAGCGTTTCTTTTATCGCCAAAACGCTGTGCGGAATGTTTTCATGCAATGTCAGCATCTGGCCCTTGTTTAAATCAACTGATCGCCCATCGATAGTAAATTGCAGTCGGCCTTCCAATACTTGCAGGCTGATAATCCCCCCGGCGGTATGTTTGGTCATTTCCGCACCTTCATGCAATGCGATCAACACAATTCGAAGGCCATTGGTTTTAAAAACAGTGATGGCATTTCTATCGTGTTCCTTCCAGGATATCTCTTCCTTGATTTGTGCCATAAATAATGACAAATCAATGGTGACGAGCGCCGCATCAATCAGGCGGTCTCCTTCGGGGCGTTGCGAGGTTGATTCATTAAACTTCTCTTCCATGTCGTTTTGCTTTAATCGGCCAATCCGGGAATGGAACACAAGCAAATTAAACTTAGGTAAATAGTATGTCCTGCCATTTTAACATGGTTTGCGTATTTTTCAAGGCTTTGATACAATGCTTGGGCATAAGGTGAATCCAATTTACCTATCGCAAGTTTGGCTTTTTCCAGTTCTTTGTTAATAGCGGTTCGCATACACTCGACAAACGGAAAGTATTGCTTGCTCGCACTTTCAAACAGTCCTTTAAACAGATTTTCCACTTCGGCATAATAAGGCCGCAATAAAGGAATAGCCGCAAAGGCTTTCAAATGCGCTTGTTTAATTGCATCCGCGGTTTGATGTTTATTGATATCGCTAAAACAGGAAGCAAGCACCGAGACTAAGACGGGGGCTTTGCATAGCAGTCGTTGTTCTTCTGCTGACAACTTGTTAAATTGTCTGATCATATTAGTTGTTTAAGCTTTTTCGTGTTAATGGCTTCCAAAGTATCGTCATAATCTTTATTAAATTTCATGATGCCCTCGTTTTCTAGTTCCTGCGCGACAATATCGATATCGATCCCCTCCTTTTTTAGTTGCGTCAGCACAGCCCCAGCCTTAGTTAGGGCATCTTCCAGGTGGATTCCCGGCTGCCCATGGTCGCGGAAAGCCTCCAATGTTGCAAGGGTGATAGTATTAATGGTTTCCTTGCCTATTAAAGCCGCTACATATTTTACATCGCTGAACAAAGGATCTTTACTGCTGGTGCTGGCCCACAGTAGACGCTGCCGCTTCGCGCCCTTGGTTTCAAGAGCTTTAAACGATTCCCCCGCAAAAGCGCTGTTATATAAAGCGTATGCCACTTTTGCAGAAGCAATAGCCACCTCGCCTTTTAGTCTACCCAACTCTTTTTCTTCCAGTATCGGATCAATTCGGGCATCAATACGACTGAGGAAAAAGCTGGCTACGGAAACGACCCGGTCAATAGGCTTACCACCGGCCTTGATCCGGTCTTCCAGCCCGGCGATATAAGCGGCGGTAACTTGCAGATAACGCGGCAAACCAAATAAAAGGGTAATATTTATATTTATTCCTTCGCTAATACATTTTCTGATGGCAGGTAAGCCTTCCGGAGTGCCGGGAATTTTGATCATTACATTCTTCCGGCCAACAAGCCTCCACAATTCTCTTGCCTGTTTTACAGTACCTTCTGTATCATGGGCAAGATGAGGTGAAACCTCAAGGCTCACAAAGCCATCTTCACCATTGCTTCGTTCATATACCGGTTTGAACAAATCAGCAGCGCGTTTGATGTCTTTAATAGCTAGACTGTAGAAGATATCGTTGCTGTTGCTTTTTTTCCGAAAGTGCAGCGATGTCCTCATCATAATCCGAACTACTACTAATGGCTTTTTCGAAAATGGACGGATTGGAAGTAACGCCACTCACAGCATCTTCCTCTATCAGCGTCTTTAGCTTTCCGGTATCCATAATCTTCCGGTCAAAAAAATCAAGCCAGATGCTCTGACCCAGTTCACGTATTTGTATTACGTTATTTGTTTTCATATAATGATCTTTTTTAAACGCCTTTTCCAGCATCAAAAGTACGACTATTTATAATAAAAGACTAGATTGTCCTTTATTATTTAACTAACAATCTTACCTTTGGGTCATCAGAGTAGATTTCGCTTACCGGTAGTGCCTTGACTGAACCCAATGGGAAACGGATACTTATCCGTCTTCAGTAATACTACACCGCCGTATGCCGTAGGCATGCCCTTTTCAATGGTCTCAATATGGCCATTACTCTTCAAAAGCTGTTCGATCATTATATCCAGATGGTTCAGGTCGCTGACGGTGTTGTCAGAATACGGCTCCTTCCTTTTAATATTCATTTGTTCCTTGTCGATGATCATCAAAGCGTCTTTCCCTTTTTTTGGGGCTTGTTCGACATTTTCTTGCCCAAATAGAAGATTATTGTGCCGATGGGCATGGTAAATGATATGGAGGAGGTGTTTCTGCCTGAGTATAGCCCCTTTGGATATGACAGGCTGCAATAGCTCTAATACTTCTGTATCGCCCAAGCTGTTCTTGTCCGTATACACCGTGTGCATTATGTGATGTGCATGGGGCGTTGCACGCCTGAACGCTTTTATAGTAGCCTTATTTCCTGCAACTATTGCCGGACACAACGAATTTTGATAGAATAAGGAAAGATTACAATTGACTGTCTTAAATAATCTATTTTCAGTTGCAGCGACCTCACAATACTGGGGCTCGCTCAAAACGGGTCCGGCGAAAAGGGAAGGCTGGTGGTATTCGGCCCTATTGAAACTTATTCGGCGTAATAAATGATTTTCAAATTGGTAAAGCTTTGCCCAACAACCGGTTAGCATTAAAAAGAGCAATGGGGGGGACGTTTGTTTGTTTTCAACCAGCTCTCCCAAATAGAATGGTTCGTTGATGAGTACTCTGGTAGCAACTGGATGGTTGAGATAAATCACTCTTTCAGTTCCCGGAACGATGCTGATTACTACGCTTTTTTTACCGGTGCCATAGTGTAACTTATTTACCAGGCTTTCCAGCTTTACCATTGTTTCCAGGACGGCGTCTTCGCAGTAGCTTTCGTCCAGACGGCATTTAATCTCACCAAGCATATTATTGATCGTATGACGGATCTCATTTTTACTTTGCATGGTCGGCTGAAACGGCATAGCCAAGCCGATCACAGGCTCTCCGGGAACCGGCAGGATCCTATATTTTGCATTTGTTTGGCTGATGGTGGATGGCATAAAGGATGTTTTACTGCATTAATGGGCGTATCATAGATTTTTTCTCAATCCGGGCTATTTGCTATGATTAAGCGAAGGCGAGTTGTACACTTCCAGGATCGATAGCTTATGTTTCGAGGAAAGGAACTTCCAGGTAAAATGCAGACCTTTTTTGAACCCGATTAACGCAATGCCAATCGGAGATAAGATCGACACCTTCGACTGTCTGATATTTGCTTTTTCAGGCAGGACTATGGTATAAGTCGTGACTTGATTGGTGTCCATGTCTTTCACAATAACGGTGGAATTCAACCGGACGACATCCGAAGGAAATTGATCTTTCTCTAATAGTATAGCCTTACCAATTTCCCTGAGCAAGCGCCGACAATTTTCTAATGTCTTTGTCTTTGCACGCTTAGTAGTTGAAAAAGAGGTTGTTAAGACATCATAGTCCTCCTTGAGAAGGACAACTTTGTTGGCTGTTTGTGACATGACCGTTGATTTTACAGGTAACTTAATGAACGCCTACTATTCGCAAGGGACAATAAGCAAACCGTCCAGGATGGTGAGACTGATCCTGGGAGCTATCAATAACCGGAATAAATAAAAAGGAATTATGAAGATGTTCAACCCCGCTACCTATCAATGATTAGGCCGGGGCAAGCGTACTAAAGTCCTTGAAATTGGAAAAGAATTGGCGGGTGCTACAAAAAAGGGCGGTCTGAGACTCATGTACTTTTCCAAATACAAACAGACAAACATTTGCGGCAGCATATGCACCGCCATTGAAGATCATTATATGTTTGTAGTTGTTCATCTCGATGTAAAAGTAGGTCTATTTCCCTGATATATCCAGCGGTGCCGATTTTTTAGTGTTAAAAGATTGGCAAAACAGGAAATGCTTTTCCCTGGTATTTTATCGTTTGAACGCCCGGGTTCTATAGTAGACTATATTAGTCGTATCCCATAA
>JANWIY010000182.1 GCA_025449645.1 Chitinophagaceae bacterium
AGCAAGCAGGCAGCTCTGAAACCCATTGTCCGCTGCCAGCAACATGGCCAGCAGCGCCACCATCGTCTTTCCACTGCCCACATCACCTTGAAGCAGCCGGTTCATCTGCCTGCCGGTTGCTGTATCTTTTCGTATCTCTTTCAGAACCCTTTTCTGGGCTCCTGTGAGTTCAAAGGGGAGTATTCGGGAATAAAATTCATTAAACAGCGGCCCCACTTTTGCGAAAACCACAGCACGTGAATGTTTCAGCCGCTGGGTTTTGACCATGCCGGTCCTGACCTGGTTCAGGAACAATTCGTCAAATTTTAAGCGGTTCAGCCCTTCCTCATAAGCCAGCTGGCTGGCCGGGAAATGGATGCTTTGAAAAGCTTGAAAACGAGGCAAAAGCTTCAGCGACCGGAGCATGTGTTCAGGTAGAAACTCCGGAATATCCTTTTCCCTTAGCTGGGAGAGCAGTTGCTGTGTGAATCTGGCCAGTTGCCGCCCGCCAAGCCCACGGGCTTTGAGTTTTTCAGTACTGGGATATACAGGTTGCAAACCGATCAGTTCTCCGGATTTTTCCTGGCTGAAGATTTCTATTTCCGGATGTGTGATTTGGGCCTCCCCGTTAAAGTAGCTGACCCTTCCGAAAACAAGGTATCTGGAGCCCGGATTCAGGGATTTTTGCATCCAGTGAATGCCCTGGAACCAAATAAGCCGGATGGATCCGGATGCATCCTTTACTTCGGCCGCCAGCCTTTTGGCTCTTCCTGAGCCGAGCAAAATTAAAGGACCCAGGATTCCCGCGATTTGAATGAATTCAGTGTCAGAATTTATTTCTGCGATTGTATTAATCCGCGTTTTGTCGATATGACGATATGGATACAGTTCCAGCATATCCCGGAAACTGCCGATCCGCAGTTCCTTGCGGAGCATGTCTGCCCGGTGCGGACCCACTCCCTTCAGGTACTCGATTGGACTCTCTAATATCTCCTGTGAAATCCTGCTCATGAGGGTATCAGCAAATTTAGCTGAATTCCGCTTGAGATGGGTCTTCATAGCTTGCATTAAACAGATTATGGTTGTATATTGGCCGAACTTTCTCCTTGATGAAATATTACTTTATACTCCTCAGGCCCAAAGACTGGGTAAAGAATCTTTTCCTCATCGTTCCGTCGTTTTTTGCAGGTCAGTTTTTTGTTCCTTCACGTTTCGCAGTTATGATTGCCGGCTTTGTGGCCTTTTGCTGTTTTGCAAGCAGTATCTACATCCTCAACGATTACCGGGATATAGAGGATGATCGCAAACATCCGGTAAAATCCAAAAGACCACTGGCCTCAGGCAAGGTTAAAAAACCAATTGCCGTAAGCATTTGTGTCGGCCTGCTCTTACTGGGTATTTCTCTTGCACTTTTCGCTGATCACAGCTTTCAATTTCTTTTTCTTCTCGGCATTTATTTTTTGATGAACCTGTCTTATTCCTTCGGGCTGAAAAATATTGCCATACTCGATATCCTGGTGCTTGCGGCAGGATTCGTATTGCGGGTCAAGGGAGGCGCCATAATTGCTGATGTGGATACTTCTGAATGGCTGGTCATCATGACGTTTCTGCTCTCCCTTTTCATGGCCATTGCCAAAAGAAGGGATGACCTTTTATTAAAAGGAGCTACAGGAACGGATATGCGGAAATCCATGAGCGGTTATAACCTAAGCTTCCTGGATACGATGCTCGGTTTATTCAGCGCAATTATCATTGTTGCTTATATTAACTATACGGTTTCCCCGGCCACCATTACGAGGCTGGGCACTTACCGCTTATATTACTCCAGCCTGTTCGTGATCGCCGGCGTAATGCGCTATCTGCAAATAACATTTGTATTGAAAAAATCCGGATCGCCCACGGAAATTCTATATAAAGACTTCTTTATCCAGATCACGATTGCTTTGTGGATTTTGAGCATTTATGCTATTTTATACCTAAGGGACGTTACAATTTTTAAAAGATGAAGAAGCAGATAGCTAACTGGGGCAATTACCCGGTTATGGAAAGTAATGAAGAGAGCTTTGCTTTCCACGAACAACTGAATCAGCTGCTCGATGAGGAAGGAGATTTTATTCCCCGGGGGAATGGCCGATGTTACGGGGATGCTTCCCTTGGCCAGCGCACTATATCCACATTAAAATACGACAAGATCCTTTCTTTCGATCCGGCAACAGGTGTTTTTGAATGCCAGAGCGGGCTTACCCTTGATCAGATCCTGGAAGTAATTGTTCCCAGGGGATGGTTCCTGCCCGTAACTCCGGGAACAAAATTTATTACAGTCGGCGGGGCCGTGGCCAGCGACGTGCATGGGAAAAATCATCATATCGACGGATCATTTTCCAACCATATTCTTGATATGGACGTTGTACTTGCATCCAAAAAAGTAATCACCTGTTCTACCCGGATGAATGAAGACCTGTTTGAAGCTACATGTGGCGGCATGGGATTAACCGGTCTGATCACACGCGTGAGATTCCAGCTGAAAAAAATCGAAACTTCCTTCATAAAACAAAAACAAATTAAGGCCGGTAATCTCGAGGAATTGATCCGGTTATTCGAAACCTATCATCAATACACATATTCTGTGGCATGGATTGACTGCCTGAAGAAGGGAGAGCAGTTTGGAAGAAGTATCCTGATGCTGGGAGAACATGCCCGTTTGAGTGATCTGCACGAAAAACAGCGGCAGGATCCACTGAAATTACCCAAAAAAAAACAGATCAATTTTCCATTTAACCTTCCGTCCTGGGTGCTGAATGCGTTTACTGTAAAAGCATTCAATTATCTTTTTTATGTCAAGAATTTCAAAAGGGAAATCAACAATGTGATTTCTTATGAACCTTTTTTCTATCCATTGGACGCTATCCTCCATTGGAACCGCGGCTATGGGAAAAATGGCTTTGTTCAGTACCAGTTTGTATTGCCCCTGGAAGCCAAACCCGGTTTAATTGAAATTCTGAACAGGATCAGCGATAAAGGACTCGGATCCTTTTTGGCGGTACTCAAAGTGTTTGGCAAACAGGAAAGTATTATTTCATTCCCAATGGAAGGATATACCCTGGCACTGGATTTTCCCATAAAGCCTGGCCTGCTGGAGTTTCTTGATGAACTTGACCAGGTGGTACTGCGCTATGGGGGCAGGTTGTATATGTCCAAAGACGCCCGAATGAAACCGGAAACACTTCAGAGCGGTTATCCTGATCTCGGAAAATTTAAGGATATTGTCAGGAAATATAACCCCGAAGCAAAAATACATTCTCTCCAGTCCGACAGGCTTTTTCTAACACCTAACTGATTTTCATGTCAACTGTTCTTATCCTTGGCGCCACTTCTGATATCGGGATGGCTATTGCCCGAAAATTTGCATCCCGGAAATTCGATATCCAGTTGGCGGCCCGAAAGCCGGAACAGTTGCAGCCTCTGCAATCTGATATTTCCATCCGGTTTGGAAGATCTTGCAGTATCCATGCATTTGATGCACTGAATTACGGGAGTCATGCTTCATTTTTTAATTCGCTGGTGCCCAGGCCCGATATTACCATTTGCGTTTTTGGCATTCTGGATGAAGAAGAACTCGCTTTTGATAACTGGACCATTGCTGAACGGATGATCAATACGAATTATACGGGGGCCGTTTCCATACTCAACATTGCAGCGAAATATTATATCTCCCAACACGATGGAACAATCATCGGCATCAGTTCCGTAGCCGGTGATAGAGGCCGGGCCAGCAAACTCATTTATGCCAGCGCGAAAGCTGCTTTTACCACCTATCTGGCCGGACTCCGGAATAAATGTTTCAGGGAAAAAGTGCATGTGATGACAGTGCAGCCCGGATTTGTATACAGCAAAATGACAGAGAACCAACCGCTGCCAAAACCTATCACTTCAACGCCGGCCGAGGTGGCCGACATTATTTACAAGGCCTACGGGAAGAAAAAAAATATCGTTTATGTAAAATGGTTCTGGAGATATATCATGTTAATAATTAAAAATATCCCTGAATTCCAGTTTAAAAAGATGAAGTTGTGAGTGATCGCAAGAAAATCGCTTTTTTTGATTTCGATGGCACCATCACTACAAAAGATACACTGCCGGAGATCATCAGGTTTCAAAAAGGAACTCTTTCCCTTTATACCGGTTTATTATTGCTTGCGCCCTGGCTGCTGCTATACAAGCTGGGACTGCTGGCTAATGACCGGGCAAAGCAAATACTACTGAAATATTTTTTTGGTGGAATGAAGGAAAAGGATTTCCAGCGGAATTGTGATGCGTTTGCCGAAAACAGGCTTCCTGATCTGATCCGGCAGGGCGCATTGGAGGAAATAAGCAAGCTAAAGGCAGATGGTGCGGTGCTGGTAATTGTTTCAGCATCGGCTGGAAACTGGATACGGAAATGGAGCGATTCCCTATCCCTTGAACTCGTTTCCACGACGCTGGAAATAAATAGCGGGGTGCTTACCGGCCGTATTCAGGGAAAGAACTGCCACGGTGAGGAAAAAGTCCGCCGCATCAGGGCAATCTGGAACCTGGATGATTATGAGGTATTTGCTTATGGGGACTCAAAGGCGGACCTGCCGATGCTTAAGCTGGCCTCCCGGTCATTCTACAAACCTTTCAGGAAACAATGAATATAATAACGACCATACTTTATATCGTGAGTGCGGTCATATTCATTTACCTGACAGCGAATAGTGTCTATCTTTTAGTGATTGCGCTTAGCGGCCGGCTGATTACCGGAAAGAAATTCACCACTCATCCCGATAAAAAAAAGATCGCCATCCTGATCCCATGCTATAAGGAAGACCTGATCATTCCGGATACTGCGTCCTCTGCCGCCACACATGATTATCCGAAGGATCGGTTTACCGTAACCGTTATAGCCGATAAGCTGCGGCCGGCTACGGTTTCCCAACTCAGGCAAATACCCGTGCGTGTTCTTGAAGTGGATCTGAACATGAAATCAAGGTCGCTGCATGCCGCGCTGGAAGCCATGCTTGAACCGGATGAAGAGATCGTAATGATCCTCGATGCAGATAATATCATGGGCCCCGGATGTCTGGAAAAAGTAAACGCAGCCTTCCAAAATAACTGTCGGGCTGTTCAGTGTCACCGGACGGCAAAAAACAAGAACACCCCGGTTGCATGGCTGGACGCTATAAGCGAAGAGATCAATGTCAATCTTTTTCGGAGAGGACCGGCTTTGCTGGGACTTTCAGCTGCCCCCATCGGGTCGGGGATGGCATTTGAGACGGAATTGATCAGGGAGATTTTCTCTTCAGAAGAAATCCTTCGGAATCCGGGCGAGGACCGGGAGATCGATATGCAACTTATGCGCAGGAAAATTAGGCTGGAATTTCTTGATGATGCCCTGGTCTATGACGAAAAAGTGTCCAGTGCAGGTGTTTTCGAAAAACAACGTGTGCGCTGGCTGGAAGCGCAGATGAATCACCTCCGCAGGTTTTTTCATGGCGATATGCGGTCTGCACCAAAGACCACCCTCTATTACAACAAATTCTTTCAGAATCTTCTCCTGCCGCGGATTTTGGCGATTGCTTCCTTCTGCCTCATCGCATGCTTTCTCGTCATCCAGGCGGTGTTTAACATCCAGGTGCTTTTACCTGCATGGCCCTTCTGGGCCGCCATATTCCTGATTTATTTCCTTGCCTTGTTAATTTCTATTCCCATCGTCTATTATAGCATGGGGACCCTTCGCGCCCTAACCAGGGTACCTGTCCTAATGTTTGCCATGATCAGGGCCCTCCTGCAAATGAAAAAAAAGCGAACTGAGTTTATTCATACGGAGAAGGTTTTTAGGGAAGAGTAAGAAAATTAAAAATTAAAAATTAAAAATTAAAAATTGCAGCGCCTATTCGAATTCCCTCCAATATCACGTTCCAATTTTTAATTTTTAATTTTTACTTTTTACTTTTTTACTTTTCCACCGACCTGCTCGAATTCACCAAATTATACCCCGCTCCACGAAGAAACCACCAGAGCTGAAGAAACTGGGCTTTCAACAAATAGCGGATGACGGATATGGGCAACGTGAAAAATGTAAAAAATAAGGTAAAGCTGATCAGCTGCAGGGTGCTACTGTTTCTGCGCATATAGAGAATCCTGTTGCGCGTGTGGTAGTAAGCCTTTAATGGATTTTCCTTTCCAACACTCATGGACTCCTTGTGGAAAATGGTGGCTGAGGACTGGTACCAGATTATATAGCCTGCTTTTTGAACACGTGCGGACCAATCCCATTCTTCATAATAAAGAAAAAATTTTTTCGGGAACATACCGGTTTTTTCTATTATTTCTTTTTTAACCATCATGGCGCAGCCATGGGCTGCTGCGGTCGGCCCGGACAGATTGTATTGTCCATGGTCCTTTTGAAGATCACCAATCGTCGCCGTTCTGCCGGTTAGCATATTCATGGGTCTGAATCCCGCATACTGGATAGTATCGGGCTGGGAGAAATATTTTATTTTGGGACAAACTATGCCGATCAGGGGGTTTTGGAAAAATGGTTCCAACAGTGATTGGATCAGGTCCGGGGTTAGTTCTGTATCGTTATTGACGATAAAAAGAAATTCACCCCTTGCCTGGTGAATGCCCCAGTTATTTCCTCCTGCAAACCCCAGATTTATTTTGCTGTTCAGCAAGCGGGTATTCGGGTAAACCGATGCGTTGAATACTGTCGCTGGTGAGATGGAAGATGCCATATCACAGACCAGGATCTCATAATTCCTGTAATTCAGTTTCCGGCTGGATTCCAGGAATTCGCGGGTTACCTGGGCCTGATTATAGTTCAGGGTGATAATGGAAACCAAAGGTTCATTTTCCCTGGGAAAAGGATTCATTACGGGAAAGATACTGTGTAAAGATGAACGCAGGAAGCTTAAACACTTGATTTCTGAATCAATGCAGAAGGCGTATTGGCCATGATCCAAAGATCGTACATGAAATTGTACTTATTGGCATAATCAATGTCCAGGTTAATTCTTTCTTCAACTGACATGTCTTCCCTGCCTCTTTTCTTTATCTGCCAGAGGCCGGTAATGCCGGCAGGTGCGAGGAAACGCTGTGCACATTGGTCAGTGGTGAGCGTGGCAGCTTCGTATAAAGGCAACGGGCGGTTACCTACGAGCGACATGTCTCCCACCAACACATTCAGAAGCTGCGGTAATTCGTCGAGACTGCTGTTTCGTAAAAAAGCGCCAACCTTGGTAATGCGCGGGTCATTATTGATTTTGAAGAAGGAAGGACCTTCGCCAGCAAGGGTTGTATATTGATTCAAATGAGTAAATTCCTGGATGCGCTGGTCTGCACCGGCAAACATAGTCCGGAATTTAAAAAATTTAAAAATGCGGTATCCTCTTCCTGCCCTTTCAGAAACATAAAAAGTAGATCCCTTTGATTCAATTCGTATAGCCAGGGCTATCAGAAGGAAAACGGGACTCAATATTAACAATGCAGTGAGTGAAACCATAATGTCAAAGCTGCGCTTCAATACGGAGTGAATATTCGCAGGCGGAATAAGCGCTTCTTCTTCTTTAAGTCCTTTTTTCATCTCGACGGTTCTCGCCTTTACCTTGTTGAGGAAACGTACCTTGTCTACCAGCATTTTTTCGGCTGCTGCATCAATCTGCATAATCTCATCGGCCAGCATATGCTTTTTATAAAGCTCCAGCTCCATGTCGCAAAGACTGGATGAATCCAGAATAAAAGGAATTGTACAAAGCGCCCTGCTGTTATTCAGAAAATGAACAAAGCTTTTTACTGCTGCAAAATCAAAACTTGACTCGCAAAAAATTACCTCCGGGATGATATTTCTTTCCTGGGCAATGGACCGCTTGAGTTCGATCTTCGCATTCTCTATATTGTCAGATGCATATCCGCGCTTGTACAATTTTACAAGTCTGTCAATATTAGCTGAATTACGGCCGATATAATAAAAGCCGCTGCAGACATAGCCGGGGACCGCGATGGCTTCTTTCGACCGTATGCTGTACCGGACAAAAGCCGTTTCGTGGAAAGACGACGCTTTGGGTAAAAATGTAAAATCCATAAGTAGGTTCAGGTTTAAATTTTCAGGAATACGTCAGCAAAGATTAAACTGCTTTCATTGGGTAATAGGTATCGAACGATTTGTTTTCTATCAACTGCTGAACGGTATTTACCAATTCAACAGGGTTAAATGGTTTTAAAAAATAGTTGTGCACATTATATAAAGAACAATTCTCTTCTGTTTCTGCTTTGCTCAAACCTGAAAGTACAACTACAGGTATATTTTTATAAATTCCGCTTGTTGCCAGTTGTTGTATTAATTCCCAGTTTTCAAGATCGGGTAATTGCGGATCAGCAATAATTAAATGCGGAAAATTTCTCTTGGATAACCAATGCATGGCTGAACAACCGTCAGGAACGGTTATAACCTGATAAGATTTTCCAAGTACTGTCTGAAGCAAAAACCGAATCGCCTTACTATCATCTACTGCTAAAATCTGTTTTTTCATGGGCAGAAGTCATTTTTTTATTTAGACTCTGTTCCTCAGTAGGTTGGAATTTTAATGGCACAGGCGGCTAAACACGAGGTATTGGCATCATCAGGACAGATCCTGAGATATGGCTTAGCAATTCGGATTTAATAGTGATTCTGAATAGGGGATTTCAAGGATGGTTGGCCTTTCGATAGCCTTATTGGTTCGGGATTGGAAACTTCTGGTGTCTCAGAGGGATTGAACCTTTTTCGGAATTCTACGATAAAAGTAAGTATTTTTTCCTAAGATCCAAATATTGCCTGACCTTTTTTGTTGGGTCTGGGTTAAGTAATCTTTATTTCAAAGAAAGCTGTTTAACCAGCATATTTTTTAAACATCCTGATGCCTTGCAGCCTTCTCCCAAACTGCTGTCTGGCGCTTTCTCAGGAATCGGAAGAAGCCCAGAAAAACTGACAGGTTCATGAACATAAAATAATAGGGCACGTAAAAGGCCTTCATCCGTATATTATGGTTTGCAAAAATCCAGCCTGTCCATGCCACTGCATAAAACACCAATTGGAGGAGAAAAATACCCAGGTAGATTTCCCCCGATTTGTAGTAAACAAGCCCCAGATTACTGATGAAAAAAATAAAAAGGCAAAGAGGACAAAGGGTCCAGCGAAGAATCCGATGAGATATGAACTGAAAAGATAATATGGGATATTTAAATATGTTAAAAAGATCTCTGAGTATTACCATAGCCTGGAATGCACCAGCAGATATTCTGATTTTCCTTTTTTGTTCCTCCTTCATGGATGCAGAAGCCGTTTCGATTGCATAAGCCTTTGGTTCATAACGAATTACGAAGCCATCCTTACAGATTTGCAATGATTGTACAAAATCTTCAATAATGGTGTCTTCAGACGCTTCATGGAATACAGCCGTTCTCACTGAAAAAAGCTCTCCTGCGGCGCCTACGACCGAATGGAATTCGGAGTCAAGCTTTTTGAGAAAAGACTCATATTTCCAGTACAATCCTTCCCCTGCTCCTGCAGCCTTGTCCTTTTCCCTTGCCTGGATCTTTTTTTCACCGGCTACACCGCCCACTTTCGGGTCGGCATAGTGCTTCACGGTTTCACGAACACATTCCCTGTTCAGCAGGGTGTTAGCATCACAGAAGATCACGAAAGGCGTGCGAACGAACTGCATGGCCCGGTTCATGGCTGCTACTTTGCCCCTTCGCTCTGGCTTATGTAATAATTCAAGGCGGTCATATTTGCGGATGATGTCCGGTGTTTGGTCAGTTGACCCGTCGGTGATAAAAATGAGTTTGAGTTTGTCAGCAGGATAATCCAGGTCCAGGCTGTTCTGGATTTTTTTTTCGATATACCCTGCTTCGTTATATGCAGAGATGACCAGGGCCACTTCCGGTTCAAAATCAGTTTGCTCCGGCAATTGATTGTGCCCGGCTAAAAGGCGCTTGATCCTGACCAGCAAAAAAATCAATATCCCGTAGCCCAGGTAACTGTAGAAAACAACAAAAAGACTCAACCAGAATAAAGACTTCAGCATCATGCAGCAGTTGGCTGAGCCGCTAATTTAGAAGATTCGATCCAAGGGGACATATTTTAAAAATGATAATTCTTAAAAATTAGCCAAAGCCCGGGGATAATGCAGGTAAAGGCTTCTAATAAATTTTACTTTATGAAATTTATTATTATTTTTGATGCGTTTGGATAAGCCTAACTAATTGATTACCCAGATGCAATAGAGGAGATCAGCATGCGTTTTTCTTCCATCATGGTTGACTCATTTTATTCCCGGATCTCCAATAATCCTTTTCTTCCCTGTTAAAATAAATATCCTCCGAATGACCGCGGTGTTGGTAATGTCTTTTAAAATGAATGAATAAAAAATCTTACCCATGGATATTATTTATCTCTTCAAGGTATTGGTCAGGAGGAAGTGGACTATTATATTCTGTTTGATACTTGGCCTTGCCGGGGGATTGATCTTCAGATTTTTCATGCCGCGCCAGTATGTATCCACGGCGCAGTATTCCACAGGGTTTTCCCAGACACAAAAAGTGAGTCTTCAGTTAACGGAAATTTTCGATGTAAACCAGATTGATTTCCGGTTTAATAATGTAATCGAAACATTCAAATCCCCGATCGTTCTTGCCATGGTTTCTTATGACTTGCTGTTGCATGACCTGGACTCCGAACATCCTTTCCGCACCCTTACGGAAAAACAAAGGCTGGATTCATCTTACCGGAAAGCAGATTTCCCCAAAGCCCGCCTCATACTGAGAGAAAAGCTGACCACACTTAAACTTCTTACCACATATGATCCTCAGGACAAGATGGTTTGGAATCTGATGAATTTGTATGACTATGGAGAGCCCAGCATACTGAAAGGGCTTACCGTGGAAAGAGTTCCCAAAACGGATTATATAAATGTGTCATTCGCTTCGGAAAATCCGGAACTTTCCGCTTATGTTTCCAATAAAATCGGCACGAAATTCAAAGAGTTTTATAATTCACTTACTTCAACCAATACAAAAGAATCATTGTATAAGTTGGACAGCCTGCGCGAGAGCAAAGGCAAGGAAGTGGATACGCTACGCAACCGCCTTCAGCGGTTCCGGGATAAGATTGGAACGCCTAACCCGGGAGATGCTGCCACAGCAGCCATGAGTGGCCTTCAGGAACTCACTTCAGCGCTTACGGCGCAGCAGGCGAATCTGAATGATTACAAACAACGGTTACAAAGCATCATAGACCAGTTGCGGGAGATCAATGCCAATGCTTCTTCGACGGTAGCCACTCCCGCGAACAACCATGCTGACGAGATCATGGTGCTGCGCCGGACAAACGAGGATCTCGCAGGCAAGCTGGCCCAAAAAGGCGGCGCAGATCCTGTTATTCAGCGCCAGATTGATGATAATATAAATAAAATCACTTTGCTCAACCGGAGTTCCCCCGTTGCCACCGGAACCAGTTCGGCAACAAAGGCCGAAGAACATAAGCAGGATTTGATTAAAGAGAAACTGGATCTGCAATCATCCATTGCAGCCACGACCGATAATATTGAAATGTATAAGGGCCGCGTTGAACAATTCCGGAAGATCGCCTTCTCCGGTGGCGGCCAGGAAGTCATCGCCAACGCTTATCAGAACGACCTCGCTATTGCAGAGAAGGACCTTGAAAAATATAACAGCAGCATCTTTGCTTCGCAGGATATTGATGTGTCGCCGGATTTCAATTTCAAACAAATCCTCCTCGGTCAGCCTCCGATCAGACCCGAGCCCACTAAAGGCGTTCTGATCATCAGCATAGCGGGACTTTCCATGTTTTTCCTGTCTTCTTTGTTTATTATCATTCTTGAATTGCTGGATTCTTCCCTCCGCACACCAACGATCTTTCAGAAAGAAACAAAGATCGGGGTGTTATCGACTGTGGGGAAAATAGATCTGGATAAAAAATTGCTGCCGGATTATTTTGATTTCAATGCCCGGAGTGACCGGGAAAACAACTCCATCCCATTTATTGAGAACCTCCGTAAACTACGTTATGAAATTGAGAGAAGCGGAAAGCGTGTGGTTCTCTTTACAAGCGCCAAAGCCCAGGAAGGAAAAACAACCATCGTGGAATCCCTTGCGCACACTTTCAGCATGAGCAAGAAAAAAGTGCTGCTGATTGATGCTAATTTTTCAAACAACACCCTTACCCGGGATTTTTCGGCAAAACCAACCCTGGAAACCTTCAGCATGGACAGCCAGGATGGGGTTGACAAAATTTGGGGCATAACCACGCTGACCAATATCACCAATGTGGACATCATCGGATGCGATGAGGGAAACTACACCCCCTCAGAAGTCCTGCCAAAAAATCATTTGCTGAATAATCTTGATAAACTTAAACATCATTATGATTTTATTCTGGTTGAAGGCGCCGCATTGAACCATCATGCTGACAGTAAAGAGCTGAGTGAGTATGTGGATGGTATTGTGGTGGTTTTCTCTGCTCGGAACACCATTAATGAAATTGACCGGGAATCCCTCGGGTTCCTCAGGAATGATAAAAATAAATTTATCGGGGCCGTACTGAACAATGTTGACGAGCAGAACCTGGATCTCTAATCCTGATAATTTCATGATGAAGCACCGTTTTATAAAAAACAGGGATATCATAATGTTCAGTTTTCAGCCATGGAACTCCGATATCGCCTTTAATTTTAAGGACATGGCGTATGAGCTTGCCCGTTATAACCGGGTCTTGTTCGTAGACCGTGCATTGGACAGAAAAACGGCTTTAAAAAACCTCATGCACCGCCGCTCATTGGATTCAGGCAGCCACGAAAAAAAATATATTCAGCAGGTGCAGGATAATTTCTGGGTGCTTCATCCAAAGTCATTGCTTGAGTCGGGCACCTGGTCACCCACCTACAGACTCTTCGATTTTTTCAACCGGATCAACAACAAACGCCTGGCAGCCGAAATAAAAAGGACCATCCGCCAGCTTGGATTCAAGAACAGCATATTATTGAACGACAACGATTTTTACCGGGGTTTGTATCTGAAAGGACTATTACCGGTGCGGGAATATATTTTTTATATCCGCGATTTCTTAACTATACAACCTTTCTTTGAAAAATTCGGTCCGCGTTGCGAAAAGGAAATGATAGAAAAAGCAGATCTGATCGTTGCTAATTCTGCATATCTCGCTGCATATGCAGGACAGTGGAATCCCAACAGCGCAGATATCGGCCAGGGCTGCAATCTGGATGATTTTATTGCTGAAGCCCTCCCCGTTCCTGCAGACATGAAGGCTATACCTGCGCCTGTTCTCGGCTATTGCGGCGCCATTACTGGCATGCGCCTTGATGAAGAAATTCTGATCCGTATTTCCAGGGCCTTCCCGGGGTTGAGCATTGTTTTGGTGGGGCCTTCGGATGCCGGTTTCGGAAAATCAGGATTAAGGAGCATGAAGAATGTTTATTTCCTCGGCGGGAAAAAGCCGGAAGAAACAGCTGCTTACGTGCAGCATTTTGCGATATGTATGAATCCCCAGATATTGAATCCGCTGACGCTTGGGAATTATCCCAGAAAGATTGACGAATACCTTGCCGCAGGCAAACCGGTGGTTGCCACAGCTACCCCGGCCATGGAAATGTTCAGGGACTATACGTTTCTCTGTGAATCTCCGGAAGATTATATAATCAATATTCAGAAGATATTGCGGGACCCGACATTAGACTCAGTAGAGGAAAGGAAGCGGCGCAGGGATTTTTCACTTACACATACCTGGGAAAATTCCATCGGCGCCCTTGGCAATGCGTTTTATCATTCAGAAAAGCAATACCCTGCCGTATTATTATGAGTGATCAGGAAAAAAATAAACAGATTTTCGAAGTGATCACCACCATGGTGCTGATCGTTTTTATTGTTTTTATTTTCATAAAATTCATGTATTTCTAAGATGGCGAATGGCACCTTATTAAGACGTTTTTCCCTGCGGCAATGGTTGCGATATCATTTTCTGCAGAAGAAATTAAACACGGCTTTTGGCTGGATATTGCTGTTTTTGGTCGGTGCGCTTTTGGTGTATGGCATCGTGATGGTGGATTATAAAATCGGACCGATCGTTGTTGTCTGCATTTCTGCCTTTCTTCTGTTCGTACTCATCATGAAATACCCGTATTTCGGTCTTTATTTTCTGATTGCTTTTTCTTCCATCACCACAATTGTTGACCGGCTTATTACATTGCCCATACCTACGGGAACTTTCATCGAAGTGATCACTTACCTGGAATTCCTCAGCATCCTGCTTAAATATGATCAGAAGAAAAATATCGATCTGAGATTTTGGAAGAACCCGATAACCATTGGCCTTTATGTGCTATTTGGATTTTACCTGATTGAACTATTCAACCCTGCGATGTTTAGCCAGCTTGGCTGGTTCAGCTTTTTCAGGAAGCAATTGAGTTATTTTGTTTTTTATTATATATGCTACTCCCTGCTCGATTCCCGTGCACGCATAATTTATTTTGTACGGTTCATGATCGTGCTTTGTTCCCTGCTGGCGTTGTATGCCTGCAAGCAGCAATTGTTCGGTTACGCAGGATTTGAATTGCGTGCGATCGGGACGGGTGGCGGACTGCAATTATTATTGCAGGGCGGACTATTGCGCAAATTTTCAGTCTTTTCTGACCCCGCCACATCCGGAATTCTTTTTGCCTCTATTTCCATGCTGTGCATCATTTTGTTTATCCGCACAAACAACAAGAAGGAAAGGATTTGGCTCGGTGCCGCTGCCTTGTCCAATCTGCTTGGCTATAGCTATTCCGGCACGCGTACGGCCACCTTAATGATCGTTGCGGGCATTTGCCTTTATTGTGTTTCCACACTGTACGAGAAAAGGACCATTTTTTTTCTTTTGCTCTCCGTTTTGTCCGTAACCATACTGATGATAATGCCCTATCAGAACGTGGTTACCAACCGTATCAGGTCAACTTTTGAAGGAACAAAAGACCAGTCAGCTGCTATCCGTGATTACGACCGCCACGAGGTGCAACCGTATATTCAGGATCATCCGCTGGGTGGAGGAATTTTCACCTGTGGATTTGAAGGACCCAAATATAATCACGGACATTATCTCG
>JANWIY010000183.1 GCA_025449645.1 Chitinophagaceae bacterium
CACACGGGTCCGCCCGTACGAATGAATATGGCGCCGATTCTTCCATTTTTCCCAGCGAACAGGAATATTCAATTCCAAAATCTTTTAATTTTTTAATTCCTTCAATTCCCCTCCAATCCATTTGGATATCGCTCACGTTTCCACTGGGATAGACTATAAATTCATATTTCATTCCGTTTTCTTTCGCATGTAGAACCATGTCTATATGAGGATAAATATTTTTATAAGTAATTGTTTTATAAGTATGTACATTGGTGATCCCGGAATCGGCATTGCGGGTGGTGTAATAGTTTTCATAATATTCCTGCCGGTCTGAAGCGATGATCCGGGCGGAGGGGTTGGAATTGAGAAGGACGAGATCGGTGCGGGAGGTCGAAATAGAAGGATGGAGAGCGGAGAGTGGAGAGCGTTGTCCAAATCCCCCTGCCCCCTTTCCAGAAAGGGGGAATCCTGACGGCAGACTGGTTGCTTCTGAAATTTGCTCTGCTTCCTTCTCTGCCCTTGTAAACACAAAACTGATCATTCCCGGCTTGCAATAAAGATAAACTCCCCCCTGGTGGCCGTAATATTTGATGACATTGTTAGAAGCTGATTCCCCCTTTTTTAAAGGAGGCGGGGGAATCTGCCCTTTATTTTCTACAAAATTCCAGTCTTTATGATTGATGAATTGTTTGACACTATTTGGCGACCCTGCATATATTTCATTGCATGCAAGTATAGCTATCAGAGTCAATACGGCCTTCGCGTGGTTCATCGCGATTTTGTTGATGTAAAATTAAGACAAATTGATGAGAACATGCAAAAACAAATTATAGCTGTTATCGGGGAATGAATGCTTTGTTGTTGCAGTGGCACGTCAATCAGGGGATTGCGGCTTTCAAAATTCTCGTGCCTCGAATTTTTTGCCGCAATGACGGCTTTTTTGGTCATTTGTTTAAATCGCGTATATAATGCCCATTGACCATCGTGCGGCAGTAATCGGGGCATCGCCACCAAATTTCAAATTTCAAATTTCAAATCCCCTACATTTGCAATCCAGAATACAAATACAAACATCCATGCGCAATTTAAAAAATCTCCTTTCCGCATTAATCCTGTCAGGGTTATCTATTTGTTCAACTTTCGGGCAGCAAATGCTTCACAATTACATGCCGGATGCGGGCAGCAGGATGCGGGACCATGTAGTGGATATGGAAAGAATGTTCGTGAACATCCGCATTGAGCCTGAAAAAGGCATGGTTTCGGGTTCTGTAACGCATTATTTCAAGGCCATTCGCGAATCGGTGGATTCGATAGTGCTTGACGGGCCCGGTATCAATTACAAAAGTATAACCCTTGATGGCGCTGCCTGCAAATACAAAACCACGGATGATGGCGTCATTGTATATACTCCTTCCCCTCTTGTGTGGAAGAGCAGCCACGCGCTGGAAATATCATATTCCGCTACTCCTAAAAAGGGCATCTATTTTATCGGGTACAATGATTCTACCAACCGCAGGCAAAAACAAATTTGGACCCAGGGAGAGGAATTTGACAACCGCTACTGGGTACCAGGGTATGATGACCCAAGTGATAAGATGATTACTGAAATGCAGGTAACGGTGAATAAGAATTTTAAAGTATTATCGAATGGCAAGATGCTTTCAGAGAAAAAGAATTCTGATGGAACCGCCACCTGGCATTACCGCATAAGCCACCCCCACTGCTTTTATCTTACCATGCTCGGCATTGGTGATTATGACATCCATAAAACTAAAAACAACCATGGGGTGCCAATATTTGAATATTATTATCCAAAAAATCCTGAGCAGTTAGAGCCCACCTATCGCTATACTGAAAGGATTATGAATATCCTGGAAAATGAAATTAATTATCCTTTCCCCTGGGAAAGCTATTCGGAAATACCGGTCGGCGATTTTTTGTATGGCGCCATGGAAAATACCACGGCCACTACTTTCGGGGATTTCTACATGGGGGATAGCCGCGAATTCCTGACGCGGAACTATATCGGGGTTAATGCACACGAAATGACTCATCAATGGTTTGGAGACCTGGTTTCGGCACAAAGCCCGCGCGACCAATGGCTCCAGGAAAGTTTTGCGACATTTTATCCAAACTATGTAATGAAAACTCTTTACGGGCAGGATGCTTATGACTGGGCGCGCTATGGAGAGGCGCAATCTGCACTTGCCGCATCAAAAATTGACCAGAACCCTATCGTGGGCAACCATGGCGGTACTGCCCGCATCTATGCCAAGGGGGCTTTTGTGCTAAGCATGTTGAGCCATGTGGCAGGACATGAAGGATTTCAAAAGTCCATTAAAACTTACCTGGATAATTTCGCTTATGCCAATGCAAACACCAACGACCTGTACATGAGTTTTTATAAAACACTGGGTCTTAATCTCGACTGGTTTTTTGATGAATGGCTATACAGGGGCGGCGAACCTGACTATCAAGTGCATTATGACAATATCCTCTCACGAACCAAATCAGAAACCGAAGTGACCATAGACCAGGTGCAGCCGCTTACCCAATATACCGACTATTTTAAAATGCCGTTAACGGTGGAGGTGCATTATAAAGATGGCAGTATAGATTCAAAAACAGAAACGGTAGAAACAAGTCATTACATTATGGATATGCCAAACCCTACCAGTAAAGTTATTGATTTTGTGCTGTTTGACCCCAATTACAATGTCCTGAAAACGGTGAAATTTGACAAGCCTGCCGAAGAATGGCAATCACAGGCATTGCGCGCCCCGAACATGCTTGACAGGTATGAGGCCCTCCTGGCCATGCGTACACAGCATCTCAATGACAAAAGAGATGTACTAATCAAGATGTTCCACAAAGAAACATTCCATGCCATGAAGGAAGAGATACTTACACAGCTTGCCTCCGATACCACAATTCAGGCATGGGTCATGTTCCTGGACGCGCTACGGGATAAAGATGTAGCAGTAAGGATGGGCGCCTTGCAGAATGTTGCCAAAATACCCGCTGATGGGAAAACAATATTTGAAAACCTGCTGCAGGATTCTTCTTATACCATTATTGAAACTGCTTTGCAGAAACTTTGTAATGATTTTCCTGAAAATAAAACCACATACCTGCAAAAAACAGATAAGCTCTATGGGCTGGATAATACCCTGCGCATGATATGGCTGCAACTGGCTTACATATACCCTTCCGATACGGCTGGCCATCCAGCTGATTCGGTAAGGCGTTCTAATGATCTTGTTATTAAAGAACTGGATGACTATACCACCCCCGCTTTTGAGTTCCGTACCCGTGATAATGCTTTTAAAGTGCTCATGGCTTTGAATCATTTGGATAAAAAGTCTGCCACATCCATGCTCGACGCATCCCTGAGCTGGAACGGAAGGCTTGCGAGCCCAGCCAGAGAAGCGCTTAGTTATTTTTACAAACAGGTTGACAAAAAGGCGCTTATCACGCAATGTATATCCAATGGAAAATGGACTGAGGCAGATAAAGCAAGGCTTAATGAAGAATTAAGAATTAAGAATTAAGAATTTCGAGGATCAATTTGTCATTTCGACGATAGGAGAAATCTGGCGTTTGTATTTCGAGCGTAGCGAGAAATCTGGTTGACACCAGTATTAATCAGATTTCTCGCGTTGCTCGAAATGACTCGGAAGATTTCTCCCATCGTCGAAATGACAAATACATAAAGTAATGGAAGACTCCTTTTATGACAAGGTCTATAAAGTGGTGAGGCAGATACCCAAAGGCAGGGTTTCCACTTATGGCGCCATCGCAAAATACCTTGGCACGGGATTGTCATCCCGGATGGTGGGTTGGGCATTGAGCAGTTGCCATCGTGAAAATCCACCCGTCCCTGCGCAGCGTGTTGTGAACCGCATAGGGTTGCTTACAGGGAGGCACCATTTCCCGACGCCAACACTAATGGAAGAGCTTTTGGAATCTGAAGGGATTAGGATTATAGATAACCAGGTACAGGATTTTGGGAAGGTTTTCTGGGACCCGGCGGTAGAATTGGGGCATTAACCATTGACTAAAGGCCATTGACCAAAGATTTTTAGGCAAGAATCACAAATCGTTATTTTTTATATATTTGTATGTGATATGTGATTTTTAAAACTAAATCTTAAAGTCATGAAAAAATATTTACTTTCTGCATTGTTTTGCCTGGCAAGCCTTTTCGCAATGGGGCAAACGGGATGGTTTGATAATTATACAGAATCACAGAATACCGGCTATTATTATTATAATCTTTATAACAACACTTTGTTTCCTGATTCTACTGTACAAGTGTTATATGGGAACGGATCGGGGGGAACTTCGCTCTACTATGTTTCCACACAGGGTACTGGAGAAGTTTTCGACCCGAAATCATATATGTATAATTACCCTATCGGGAGCAATTCTTATAACGTAGATTCAATGGCTTTGAGGTATCTGTATCATTATGTGTATGAGCCTGGTGCAGCGCCGGATACTTTAATATTCCAATTTTATGCCGGGACAGGTACTGTAAGCTCGGGAGCGGCAATTGATACCGGTTATTTCGCGGCACAGCCTGCAAACGGCTTTCCGCAGGAACCGTATGCAACTATAAAATATGACTACAAGAAAAACCTGGGTACAGGCGCAGTTGGTCAGTATAAATATATTCTTAATGCAAGTGATACAGCAAATACCATTGTTATAGTGCCGACAAACGGGGCCAATGGAATTGCAGTAAGTGCAAAAAAGCTGTTTGCATTTACCGTAAGCTATCGCCCGGGTTTTAAATATAAGACAGGTGACACAATCGATGAGCTGATTTCACCGAGGCCTAAAAACCTTCACAGCCATTTCAGGGTGCTTATAGGAAATTCCACTTCAAAGGATGCAGCCGGTGATTTTGAAGAAAGCCTGACTATATACAAAGGGAATCGCTACAACGTAGATCCAAATTGGGACGGCCTTTATATCCCCGGCACTGCCTGGTTTGCTTATAACCAGATTTTGTGGGCGGATTTCCATATACGAACAAAGAATGTAACTGCTCTTGCGGCATCAAATGACGCCGGTATTACTTTGATTGCGAACCCTTCGGGAAATATTTGTGCCGGATCGCAGCTTGTAAAAGTTAGCTTAGAGAATTTTGGCAGGAAAACACTGAAATCGGCAAAGATAAACTGGTCGGTAAACGGCACGGTACAAACACCTTATTTATGGACTGGTTCCCTGGATTCCGGTTTCAAGGCTAGTGTTACCATCGGTGGCTATAATTTTTCTGCAGGCAGCGTAAATATTACGGCTTTTGCCACCTTGCCAAACGGCGTGAAAGACAGTGTGCCGACAAATGATACCGCCCGTATAAACTTTACAGTAAACCCGCTGCCTGTTTTCAAAGCGGGAAATCCTTGAAGTGTTTGCAGCGGCAAGTCTGTTACCATAGGCTCAACTGCAATAAGCGGATATAGTTATAGCTGGACAAGCAATCCATCCGGGTTTACTTCCACCGACGCCAATCCAACCGTGAGCCCCAGTGCAAATACGGTATATATGCTAACCGAAACAATAAATGCTACAGGGTGCAGTGTCATCAACCCAGTAGCGGTGACGGTAAACCCGCTTCCAGGTGCAGGCTGGTCGGTAACGAATGTGGATAAATACTATGATTTTAAAGTGCAAGACAGTTCACTTTCCGCATCATCCTATCACTGGGATTTTGGAGACGGCTCATCGGCTACCGGTTACCATGAAATCCATGTTTTTCCGAGTAGCACAA
>JANWIY010000184.1 GCA_025449645.1 Chitinophagaceae bacterium
AATTCTGCACAAGAACATGGCGATCGATAAACAGGTGGAACAGGTTAGAAAAGTAAAAAGAAGTGAAAGCGGCCTCATCATTGATCCTATAACCCTTCATCCCGATTCGACGATTGGCGATGCACTGGTGCTGATGAAAGAAAACAAGATCGGCGGCATTCCCATCATTGATGGAGCCCAGAAGCTCGTGGGTATTTTAACTAACCGCGATCTTCGTTTTGAAGATGACCGCAAACGGAAGATCAGGGAAGTAATGACCAAAGAAAATCTCATCGTTGCCCCGGAAGGAACGGATCTGAAAATGGCAGCGACCATTCTCCGCAAACATAAAATTGAAAAACTTCCCGTGGTGAATAAGTCAGGCAAACTGATCGGACTTATCACTTATAGGGATATTCTCCAGCTGACAAGCTTTCCGCTGGCTGTGAAAGATGAATTCGGCCGCCTGAGGGTCGGTGCAGCATTGGGCATTACACCTGACCTGATGGACCGCGCCGCGGCCCTGCAGCAAATCGGAGTTGACATCGCCTGCCTGGATAGTGCGCACGGACATAATACCGGCGTGCTCGATGCCCTGAAAAAAGTTAAAAAGAATTTCCCCAGGCTCCAGGTGATCGCTGGGAATGTAGGCACGGCTTCAGGTGCAAAAGCAATGGCTGCTGCAGGGGCAGATGCAGTGAAAATAGGGGTGGGACCAGGTTCCATTTGCACGACACGCATTGTTACCGGTGCGGGTGTACCACAGATCACGGCCATCCTTGAAGCAGCTTATGCGCTGAAGCCGCTAGGCATACCGCTCATTGCGGATGGTGGTATCCGTTATACCGGGGACATGGTAAAAGCCATTGCCTCCGGGGCAAATGCCGTGATGATGGGTAGCGTTTTTGCAGGTACGGAAGAAAGTCCGGGTGATACCATTATATATGAAGGAAGAAAATTCAAACAGTACCGCGGCATGGGATCGCTCGGCGCAATGACCCAGGGAAGCAGTGACCGTTATTTCCAGGATGTGGAGGATGGAATAAAAAAAATGGTTCCTGAAGGCATCGAAGGCAGGGTGGCCTTCAAAGGAAATCTCAATGAAGTGGTGTTGCAATATGTAGGCGGACTGCGTGCCGGCATGGGCTATTGCGGCGCGAAGGATATTCCGGCCCTGCAGCGTGCACAATTCATTAAAATCACCAATGCAGGAATGCAGGAAAGTCACGCCCACGATATTGAAATTACCCGTGAATCTCCGAATTACAGCAGGTAAAAAATCATTACCAGTTTTCAATAAATGCTTGCCGATGCTCAAGTGGACAATCGCCGGTTTACTCTTTTTGAGTTCCCTTAGCCTGACTGCACAAACAAAGAAAGACTCCTGCGCGCTCGGGATAAGCCTGCTTACCTGCGCCCCGGGTACAGATCTCTATTCATTATTCGGACATACAGCCATCCGCATCCGGGACCGCCAAAGGGGAATGGATGTCGTATTCAATTATGGATATTTTGACGACAGCGACCCGCTTTTTTATTTTCATTTTACCAACGGGATCATGGTGTACTCCCTGGAGGCACAAACCTTCGGCGACTTCATGACTGAATATGAGTTTGATCATCGCAGCGTTGTAGCCCAGGTGCTTGATTTAACCTGCCAACAAAAGATAAATCTCTATGAAGCGTTGCGGCAGAATGCTTCAGATAAAAACCGGTTTTATAATTATCAGTTCTATGCCGATAATTGCACGACCCGGGCTGGAAAAATCATTGCTGCAAACAGCCCGGCCCTTCAGCTCGAAAATATTTTGCCAAATCCCCCCCCTACCTACAGGCAGATGATCCACATCTATCTGGACAAGCAACAACAATACTGGCCGGAACTAGGCATTGACTTACTGCTCGGAAGCAACCTGGATAAAAAACCCAGTAATGAGCAGGCTATTTACTTTCTGCCAGATTATTTAATGAATGGATTCGATCTTGCACATACAACAACCGGGCCTTTGGTTCTCAGGAAGGAAACGCTCCTTCAGTTTTCAAAACCAAATTCAGGTGCAGTCTGGTTTACCCCGGGTATTGTTTTTGCTTTTTTATTTGTTCTGAGTATTTTTCTTTCCCTGATCAGAAAAGCTTATGCGCAAAAAACGATGCTTGTCTTTGATGTCGTCTTATTCAGTTTGCTGGGCCTGGTCGGTTTGGTGATGCTATATGTCTGGCTTTTTAGGGTGGATGAGGTTTGCAGAAATAACATCAACATATTATGGGCGCTCCCGACACATTTGGCTGCCGTATTTTTTTTGGTAAGGAATCCTGCCTGGCTAAAATATTATTTTCTGATCACGGCCATTCTATCCGCCATATTACTCATTGGATTCAGATGGTGGCCGCAACAAATGAAGACAGCCCTGGTACCGCTATTGCTGATCATGATTGTGCGCAGCAGTCATTTATTCCTAAAATTAAATCATGCTAAAGACCCTCAGCTACCAGGGCAAAACCCTCGCCTATGAAATTATAGGAAATGGTTTGCCGGTGATGCTGGTCCACGGTTTTGCAGAAGACCGCCATATCTGGGATTCCCTGACTGGTTCGCTGGGTAAAAAATACCGATGGCTTATTCCTGATCTTCCGGGCAGCGGTGATTCCCCATTTAATCCAACCCTGAATTCCATCGCCGATTTCGCTGACGGGCTTCACGAGATTCAATTGGAGGAAAAAACGGGGCCAATCGCTATTATTGGTCATAGTATGGGCGGCTATATATCGCTTGCTTTTGCAGATGCATTTCCTGATGCCTTAAAAGGTCTTGGTTTGTTTCATTCCACTGCTTACGAAGATTCTGCCGGGAAAAAACTGACCAGGGAGAAAAGCATAGAATTCATCCGGAAGCATGGTTCCGGCCCTTATGTTCAGCAATCCTTACCGGGCCTATTTTCTGAATATTTTAAAGAATTGCATCCGGAAAAGCTGCGGGAGCAGATCGCCCGGTATGCCAACTTCAATCCTGATTCTCTCGTACAATATCTGAAGGCCATGAAGAACAGGAAAGATGAGACCCGGGTCCTTAAAGCATTCATTCACCCGGTACTTTTTATTATGGGCGGGGAAGACAAGGCCGTTCCCCTGAAAGACGGTCTGGAACAAAGCCATTTACCGCAGATATCGTATATTCATATCCTGGCACAAGCTGCTCACATGGGCATGCTCGAAAACACCAACCTGTGTAATTCTCTCGTAGATCGTTTCCTGGACCCGATTCCCGTGTAATCTAAAGTAGCTACCAACCGTGCATGGCCTGACCAAAATACTTTTTTTGTGCTTGCTTCTGACCGTGTTCTGCAATGTCTGTTTTGCCAGTCATATCAAGGGCGGCGAAATTCACTATCAGTATCTCGGCCCGGGTGGAGTAAGCAATTCAGACAGATATCTGATTCGTCTCCGGTTGTTTATCAGCTGCCAGTCAACATCAGGTCAGCTGGAGACCTCCGTAGATCTCGGTGTATTCAAGACGGCCAATGATGCTAACGTAAAAACTCTGGTCGCCGTTCTCACAAGGAGTCAGATGATCAATCTAACCACTCCTAATCCCTGTATTCTTAATCCTGCCCCGGTATGTTACTGGATCCGCGAATATTCTGTGACGGCAGACCTCCCCAGAGATCCGAATGGTTATACCATTGTGTTTCAGCGTTGTTGCCGGATAGATGGAATAGCTAATATGCGACCCAATACGGAGATTGGCGCTTCCTATATCTGTCAGATACAGGGAACAAATACGGTGGGGATCAATGGCGTGAATTCAAACCCTGAGTTTGACATTAAGGACACGGTACTGATCTGTCAGAAAAGAAAATTTCAGCTTGATTATAAGGCCAGGGATTCCGACGGAGATGTACTGACCTATGAATTCGCGCCCGGCTATTTTGGAGGGAGTATCAACAATCCCATTGTAACCCGGCCAACAGCGCCCAGTGAGCTTTCAACACTGGTCTATGCCCCCGGATTTTCAGGTGTACAGCCGCTGGGACCAGATGTTACGATTGACCGAAACTCCGGACTTATTTCGGGCCTTGCACCTCAGGCCGGCGATTACGTTGTATGTGTACTGGTAAGAGAATTTCGTAGGGGGATTGCGCTTTCGGAGCACAGGAAGGATTTTATCATTCATGTGGATGACCGCTGTGATTTCCCTTCGGCAGATCTTGAGCCGAGTTATATTACCTGCAACGGGTTTAATTTCAGCTTTGCAAATGAATCGCCTCCTTCGCCCCTGGTCCATTCCTATTACTGGGATTTCGGCGCGAGGGGAGTCCCTGATACCACATCGCAACAGTCTCCCAATTTCACATTCCCGGATACCGGCACATATACAGTTAAACTGGTTGTGAACAGGGGTGAGCAGTGTTCAGACAGCACGACAACGAAAATGAAAATATACCCGGGCTTTTTCCCTGGCTTTAAGTCGGAAGGATCGTGCGTGCTTAATCCGGTGAACTTTTTCGATACCACCAAAACAAAGTATGGGGTCGTTTCATTCTGGCAATGGGATTTTGGAGACCATGCAACCGCCGGGGATACTTCCGATGTAAAAAACCCTTCATGGAAATATAGTGATTCGGGTATGAAAAAAGTAGAGTTCATTGTTGCCAGCAGCGAGGGATGCCTGGACACGGTAACGGAGAATATTCATTTAACAGATAAACCGCCAATTGTATTTCCTTTCCGCGACACCCTGATCTGCAGCATAGATACGCTCCAGCTTCATGCGGTTGGCTTCGGTAACTTTACCTGGACCCCGGGCAGTTCCATGCTTAACAGTAATACTGCGGATCCATTGGTTTTTCCTAAAACAACCACGATTTACACGGCGACCCTGAATCAGGAGGGTTGTATCAATTCGGATTCCCTCCAGGTGCGGGTAGTAGACCACGTTACCCTTTTTCCCGGGAATGATTCCACCATTTGCCTTGGAGATACTGTAATCCTGAATCCCTCAGGGGACGGACTTTATTTCGCATGGACACCCACATCCTCGCTGGATCTCCCTGCAACAAAGAATCCTTATGCCAGTCCAACGGGAACCACAACCTATCATGTGGTTGCAAGCATTGGTAAATGCAATGCATCCGGAAATGTTACTTTGAGAACAATACCTTATCCTTTGTCAGCCGCTGCTGCTGATACCTTTATTTGCTGGAGGGATACGGCCTACCTGCACGCCGCAGTAAATGGGATCCGTTATTATTGGATACCTGCAAATACGCTAAGTGATCCGGATATCCTGGATCCGGCGGCTTTCCCGCTTCAGACTACGGTTTACAGTCTTTTTGTTTATGATACCCTGGGCTGCCCAAAGCCCGGTGTTTCTCATGTTACGGTTGAAGTAAATCCACAGATCCTTGCCTATGCCGGCAACGACACCTCTATCGTCGTCGGCCAGCCTTTACAATTAAGCGGTTCAGGTGCGCCTTCTTTCCTCTGGGTTCCTGATATCGGTCTCAACCGGAATGATATTGCAGATCCGGTTGCCATATTGAACGAAAACCAGGAATACGTAATGAAAGCTTTCAATGAACTGGGATGTTTTGCATACGACACGATCAGGGTGAAGGTATTCAGCACCGCACCGGATATCTTTGTGCCAAATGCTTTTACACCTGGCGGGGTGGCAAATACCATTTTCCGGCCGATTCCGGTGGGCATATCCAAACTGGAATTCTTCCGAGTATATAACCGGAATGGTATGCTGGTCTATAGCAGCGACCATATCGGAAGCGGATGGGATGGTAACTTTGATGGAAAACCCCAGGGGAGCGGCGGTTATGTGTGGATGGTGGAAGGCATGGATTACACGGGAAAGATTGTAAGTAAAAAAGGTACCATGGTTCTCATCCGCTGATTTCTATTCAATAAAAAAATAATCGTGAATAAAATTGTGTGCATCACCGGTGCAAGCTCAGGTTTTGGGGAAGCCTGCGCCTTAAAATTTTCTTCCCAGGGATACGATGTGATTATTACGGGAAGAAGAAGCGAAAGACTGGAATCCCTGAAGAAAAGAATTGAAGAAAAAAATAAAACCAAAGTGTTGGTGCTTATTCTCGATGTCCGAAAAAAGTCTGCCGTTTTTCAGGCTATTGAATCGCTGCCGCCGGAATGGAGAAATATAGAAGTTCTGGTGAACAATGCCGGTCTGGCCCTCGGCCGTGATAATTTCGACGAAGCATCACTGGAAGACTGGGACATCATGATCGATACGAACGTGAAAGGCCTGCTTTATATGTCAAGGGCCGTGCTGCCTTTGATGCTGCCGCAAAACAGGGGACATATAATAAATATCGGATCAACCGCGGCAAAGGAAGTATACCAGAAGGGAAATGTGTATTGTGCAACCAAACACGCGGTGGATGCCATATCCCAGGCCATGCGCATTGACCTCCTGCCTCATAAAATTAAAGTAACTGCGATCCATCCGGGTGCTGCTGAAACAGAGTTCTCCCTCGTAAGACTTAAGCATAATGAAAAAGAAGCTAAAAAAGTATATGAAGGATTCATTCCGTTAAGCGCCAACGATATTGCGGACATCGTTTTCTTCACTGCCTCCCTTCCCCCGCATGTTTGTATCAATGAGCTGGAAGTGACCTGTCTGGCCCAGGCAAATGCGTTTTACCTTTTTAAGGATCCGGCATAACGTTTGGGGGTGGTATTTATTGTGTCAGCTTGGTTATCATCGTTGACCGTTGACGGTTGACTGTTGACTGCCTTTCGGTGCGGATTCGCTACAAATATCCGTCAACTGTCAACGGTCAACCGTCAACGATTTCCGCACTTGCATTCGCCAAATAATTTGCCTATTTTGTCATTGAATCCGAATATAAAATCTCCCATGAAAACCCATTCAGGCAAGTGGCTGCCTGCCCTAATTATTTTGCTCAATGTCCAGCTGCTCTTTGGCCAGAAGGTGATCAGGCAGGAAAGCTGTGACACCCGGCCTTACCAGGAACAAATCGACAGTCTCAAAACTTTTTTTACCACAAGAGGCTTTATTCTGCTTCGCGAAGCATCCATGACCATGGAGAGCGAATATGAAATGCCCATTATAGTTCCCATGAGCCGGGGAGCATTATATGAATTCATTTTCATCGGAGATCCCAGTTCACGTCTTTACGAAGTAAGAATGTACGACAATGACGAAAAACAGGTCGTTTACCAGAAAAAGATGTGGGGCGATGTGGACGGCAATATTATTTCCTACGCTTATACTCCGCAATTCTCGGAATACCACATGATCAAACCCGTCCAGGTGAACAAAACCAAGAAGAAAATCTGCGGGTATGTGATGCTCCTGAAAAAAGTGAAAGCCGATTCATTAATCTACAACGGCCAGGAAAGCGCAAGCAGGTAGACCTGACTGATGATCGTCTTTCCCATTCCTTCACCGAATCCCGGGACTCCTTTTGCCACATAAGAAAAAATGCGGGTTCTTTTGGGAGCATGAAAAAAATTATCTATTTTTCTGCGCCGAAAAAATGGGATTTGAATATTATAATCTATGATTTCACAATTTGGAAAGCCAGGATATTCACTCCTGCTTGCATCCTGCATTTTTATTCTGAGTTGTAAGAAGGATAATTCCAGCAACAACAACAACAACAATAATAATCAGCAAGTGAACATTGTTGGAAAATGGACAGTAGTTTACTTTGTTGCCGCAAATATTTATGCACAAGGCATCGGTCCTAATGACACTACATATACTACCCATGATGAAACCGTCAATTTTACGACAGACAGCATTTTTTATGACACCTGGTATGCCACGAGATATGATTTCACCGTTCACCCTCCTGTTTTTTCCGTTTCAGATACGAACGAAGATATTTACAACAGAGGATACATCCGGAATGGAAATCAAATTTATGAAATGGCGAACGGAATCGTAAAAGACACAGCTGTCATACTTAAACTGACCGATTCGGAATTATTATTGCATTACACTATCCCTCCAAATTTCGGTTTTAATGATTCGTATATCTATTTAAACAAATAAGGATTGCCGAATGAACCGGAACTATTATTCCGATTATGCCTCTGACATTTTTGTGGTCCAGAGAATAAAATCCCGGTATATGCATCATTTTGGTTTCGGCTTTTGCGCAGCCACTTCCGCCAGCGAGATGCGGATCTGAATACCTCCCCGCGTGGTTGATATCGGTGGTGAGCTCGATATTTTCGGCGTGGTCCTTCGCTGATCAAAATAGAATTTTATATTGATTCGGTTATTGATCACATAGCTTATGGACGGAGAAATGGTCACCACCCGCTGGCCGCCCACCGGGAGGGCGTCATTCTGATCGAGATAACTGTTGGACGTGGCATCATCCCTGTAGCTGACGTCCAGCCTGAGTGTCAGATCATTTTCCAGCTTATTCGTAGCGCCGTCCTTTCCTGCAACGCTTATTTTAAAAGGAAGCGGCAGACCTCTTTTACGAAATCCCAGGCCTAAAGTATATTCGTCCGACCTGGTTTCACTCATCTGATAATCAATCAGGCTCAGACTGAGTTGTCTGGATTTGCTGTAACTGAACTTGGCCTGTAACTGGTTCACGAATTGCATATCCAGATCGATCAAAGGAGCAAACTGCTCACTGATGGAAATATTTGGAACCAGAAAGTAAGGAACAAAATTCCCTGTAAGGGTATCTATGAATCCGGGCTGCCTTATGCCGAATGGATCCTGGAAATTCAGCGCAGAATTAAAGCTGTTCATACTGAGCGTGCTGATGTATCCGTTGCTGATACTAAAGCTCGTGAAAATCTTTTCCATTCCCGGAATACGGCTCAGCCCGTTATAACTGAACCGCCAGTTCGGTTTCGGTAAATAACCGGAGAAAGGATTGAACTTGATATTCGGATTATCCTCTTTGATCAGGGCGATCGAATTCGGACTCGCTCCGCTGTATGCAGCAATAAAAGCCGGGATCAGCACATCCTGGGCATATCTCCCATATCCCTTTGCATATCCGTCCGGTGTGGTTATTCCGCCCGAGTATGGATTTATTCCACCGAGCCTCGCAGAAATGATTTGCCTGTAAGCCTCAAATGTTCTGAATGTAGAGGTAATTTGATTGGGCTTAAATCCGGCAAATATGGTTTTGACTGATATGAAACTGATGCTGAAACTTCCCGCAGTATAAGGATTCAGTCGCGCAAAAGAATTATTTCCGATGGTATCCTTATAGAGTTCGGTATAATTCTTACCAAAGCTTTTATTTATGTTAACGGTTATATTCATGTCCCTGATGGGCTGGAGCTGTGCAGCGAGCGTTATGATCTGGTTATAGCTTGACTGGTTCTGGAAATTAAATAAGGTATCATTGGTCAGCAATCCTTTTTTGCCAAGGCGGTTCACAAATCCGGTGTCGGGCTGTTCGCCGAATATGTAACCGAAGCCCGGTTCGCCCGACTTCAGATTCATGCCGAGTAATTTGGTGCTGTCCATATACCCATAAATGCTAGAAGAAGAATTTTCCGAATAATTGACCGTAACATCCTTTAGAGACGTGAGCAGTCGTGCCAGGGCCTTTACCACTCCCGTCAAATGGGGCTGGTCATTCGTTTCCACTTGCGGCGGCGGCTGTTGTTTCCTGGTACTGTCAGCTTTTCTTCCGGGCAAGGGCGGAGGGGAAGGCGTCATCTGTTTTTCCAAATCACGGAGCAATCGCCACTTACTGTACAGCCTCGAAAAGTTCAGGTCGCCCGTAACATCCTTCTTCTGAGTATTCTGGATAGAATTCCCCAACGCTGTTGCAAGTGTTGACGCGCCCGTCCATTGGTAGGAGGAACCGTAGCCAAGACGGAAATTGGTCCAGTCAAGTACAGGCAGCTTATTGGTCGGAACGGTATAGGTAAAATTAGCTGTCTGGGTATACAGGATGGTCCTTCCTCCCTTCCAGAAATTATCCCACATTTGTCTTCTTTGCTGCTTGTCCAGCCTGCCGCTATCTTCATCCACCCATCCTTTATTCGTCGCTGTGAAGTCCACATTGAACGATCGCGTAATGTCCCATCGTAACACGTACAACCGGTCGAACGTAAAAAACTTATTATAGGTTTCCGGAAGGCTTCCTGCGGGCCCGTCGATATTCCGCGATCGGTAAGCACCAAACTGCCGGTTCACATCGGCGCGGAAAGTAATGACTGCCGGAACGGGATTCAGGTTAAAATCCTTGAACAAACTATACCAGGGTGATTTTGACTTGATCCGTTTTTTGAGTGGCTCCCAATATTTCGGCAGCCCCACATAATTATAACCCAATCCGGCTTTATATGTGACCAGTTCGTCTTCTTCTGCTATGGGATCATGGTGTTCCGATCGCGTGTAAGAATAACTCAGGTCAAAATTCTCAATGCTCCAAAGCTTGAGTTTCTTTCCGGTAATATTATTTTTTCTTACGTTAGTGAAATTGAAGCTTTTAATCGTTTGCGCGTCTATGGCTTCAGCCCGTATTGAATCCTTGTCTGCAGTTGTTGCTGCAGCTTTGATCTTATCCTTGAGTTTTATATCCAGATCATACGGATCATATTCCGGCGTACTTGCCGTGTTGGAAAGGCTCGCATAAAAAGGAACGGACAATCCCGATTTTTTCGGTAGCAGTTTTCCAAGTTCCAGATTTGTTGCCGCATCTACCTGGGTATTTGTGCTCAATGAACGCTCATTGATATTCTGGTCTATCGATCCGAAGCCGACAGATTTTATGCTTCCTGACAAATACATGGTACCCAGGTCGGCGATCTTCAGGTCGACGCGTCCTGTTGCGGCATATCCTCCTCGGTCATTGATATTTAACAGCCTGAGTTCATCAAACCACACTTCCGTACACGCCGAGGGTTCTCCTACATTCTCTACGCCGAGGAAAAATGCCTGGACCTGTCCGATATTCGGATTGCCTACGATCGCATAGGAGCGGTGGGTTCCTGTATCAATTTCCTGGTAATAACCGGCAGAGTTTCCTGTCGCGTTTCTGTCTGTCTTTAATTGAACAAGCCTGCTCAGTGTGAGGTTCAGGTTGTTCGAATCCGGCCAGATGTCGGTGTCAAGCGTTGCCCCCACGCGTGTTAATTTTAAAGGAATTTTAATTTCATAAAAATTATTTATAAAGTCACTTCCCATTCGAATCACTGCGTAAAGATCATAGTCATTCAGGGTATTCGTTGTTGGTCCTGCGGCCTCAGAATGAATGAACATATCCATCGTTCCATAATTCCTCAGATCGAGGTTGGTATTTTTGAAAACACCACGCGCATCCCCTTTCGCCAGATTACAGATTTGTAAACTCATGGACTGCTCATTCAGCAGGAGGTTCACATTATTGGTGCTTAGCTGCTGCTGGCGCTGAACACCCGGGGGAATGACATAAGGGATCGGCGTTCTGGAACTGTTTTGTTCTATGTTCACAGCGGTTACATTAAAAGAAGTAGGGCTGGTCGACGGAATGGTTATATACTGGCCCGATGTATCCAGCTCATAATTGAAATTGCGCCATGAATCACGGATCAGCTGGAATTCTGCAAAGCGGCATACAACAGAATCAGTAAATCCGGTCAGGAACATACGGATGAAACGGATGGATTTAAAATCCGGGATATTCCCGACTTTCTGCGTGTAAGAATTAATCGGGATCCGGAATTGGTACCAGGTCTGGTTTACACCGTTGCCATCAACGAAATTAGTTTTATCGGTTACAAAATTTGTACCTACCGAAAGCTGGGCCGGCGCAAGGTTCACCTTGTATTCAAAATATTCTTCCAGCTCATTCATTGTATTGTCATGATCCAGGTCCTCCTGGTCAGGATAAAGTGTATAGGCATTTACATAGGTGGAGTTGCTGTTGGCTATGGGGGAATTACCCTGCGGGCTGTTAATATTTTTATAACGGTCAAGGGTATTCGCTTGTATCGCGTCATAGGAAGGATCACGATAATTCAGGAAATTATCTCCCGAAGGATCCTGCTGGGCTTTCTGATACACGGCAGAACCAGCTCCGAATTGAGCCGCCACCTTGTTGAGATAGTTGGCGAATTTTGCCTGCTCACCTGCATCATTCATTCCGTCCAGGCCAACATCCTGATAAGGACGGTCTGCCGGATCGTTACTGAATGCATTCGTTACCTGCACGGGATTGGCCGGCACCGAGCCCCATACGGAAGTGGTGTCCATTGCCGCGGGATTGTCCGGCGTACTCAGGCCGTTCTCATATAACCTTCTTCCATCTTTAAGAATGTCTTCTGAAACGCTTCCAAGGTCAAAATACAACTGGCCGCCTGATCCTGTTGGGTTAGTAAGAAATGGGCTCTGCATCCAGAATTCGATGTATTGTACATTGCTTGTTTCAAAATCAGTCTGGTCAATGGACCGCATGATTCCGCCCCATCTTGTTTGGGGATTAGCCAGCTTTCCGGTCGGAAGAAGGCTTCCCGGCCGCGCATCAAAATTATATGGACCTTTTTCTGAAGGATAATATGCCACATCAAATGTGATCAGTTGGGCCTGACCAAATTCGGGCGTAAGTTGCGGAAAGAGTTGCTGGATATTGATGGGTGCAATGCGCGGATCAGCAAAATTTTCATAGTTCCGAACCGGATTCGAGCTGTTCGTTTTATCCTGAAGTGTGGGTTCAATATTGTACCATGCTAACTTAGCCCGGTTGAATCCATAGTCCAGCGAATCATTCAGGCTGCCTTCCGGAAAAAGTCCGTCGCCCGCTGGTGTGGAAGCGAGTGCCCAGCTGGTGAGCGGAAAACGGAGATCGATGGAGCTCGTGGATCCTTCAAAATCGTCAATGTAAACAGCCCCGCTATTTCCTTTTCCTATCTGGGGAGGATGGCCGGGTTGAAGATAAGCGGCTTCGCCAACTGCGCTGATGGTACTCACTTCGTGGGAAGAATAAAAAGGAAGCTTGTTCAGCAATCTTGTGAGGCCGGGCCACTGCGAACGATAATTCACATCTGTGCCGTACATGGTATTCCTGATCGGATCCTCGCCATAATTTGTTTTAGTGAAAAAGGGGCGTTCATTCAATCTCTCGATTGTGCCTCCCAGTGTAAAAGATTCCGTTGCGGTACTCTTGGCAAGATAGTCCAGCCGCAAACCCATGAACCCTCTTTGCTGCGTACCGTAGCTCGCATTGTTTTCGTACTGCACATTCACGGGCACATTGGAATTCAGGATTGCCTGGTTGATTACTTTTACGGTGCCGTTATTATAATCGACTACATAGTCAATATTTTCTCTCAGGGTTTGCCCTCCGGCAGTCACCACAACCGATCCGGGCGGAACATTAAATGCGCCAAGCGAAACATCCGTGGTTGCCTGTCCTTTCGCGACACCGCCCAGATAATACCTGTCAACGTTCGAAAATGTTTGGGCCACTGCCTTAATGGTATCATATAGTTGGGAAAAAATATAGTTGCCTTTTATGCTCTGGGAGTTCTTGAAGGCAATGGAATCCAGGTCGTGGCCAAAGGGCTCAAGCAGCGGGAAGATAATCCTGGCCTGGGAAGAGACAATTGTAAACCCTTCAAGGTAATCGAACACGCCATCCGGTTGCGGATCATTATGCGCATTCAGTCGGTCGAGGTTTAATACAGTGAGCAATGGAACCCCGGCTTTATCGCCTGCGGGTAAATATCTCTTAGTACCCTTGCTTGGATCTTCATACAGAATATTCATCTGAAAACCTGCTGCCTGGATATTGGAAAGAAAAGATCCAGTTCCGGTCTTCAGCGTGTACACGTTTTTCATCATCAGGTTCCAGATGGGCAGGTTGGTTCTTTGGGAAGTCGCTTTCAACAGCTTGAGGTAGATCACTTTTTGTGCACCCGGATTAAATCCCTGCGTTGTATCTGGCGGAACATCCTGTGAAAACTCACCGACCTGGTATATCTGGCCGTTATAACTGTACTGATAAGCTACGGCCAGTACGTCGTCGGGCTGCAAAACCTGATTGAGGGAAAGAAAGCCGACCTGCGGATTAAAAGTATAATCTGTTGCATTAAGCTTACGCGCATATACCTGTTCATAATCCTGGACCTGGGTAAGACCAAGAGAAGTAAGTTTCCCGATCACCGATGTAGAGTTCCTGCTGGCAGGATCGTTAATGATCCTGCGATAGACATCATTGGCATCGTTGAACGGATAGGGAAGCCCCGTTTCAGGATGCACGTTTGGATTATAGGGGCTTGCTTCCCCGAGGTCCATCAGGCCAACAACCTGGCGGGCCTGGGTAGTGGCCCCGTTACGGTTGGTGACCCATACTTCCATTCTCAGGATCTGGACCTGGGATGTGACGATGGGCAGGTTGGACATGGCCTTGTTGTAATTCGCACGAAAATATTGCGCAAGCAGGAAGTGCTTGTTTTCATCGTAATCATCCGCCTTGAACTGGTAGGTGGTGGTTGCGGAACCCCCCTGCAAAGACGTGGACTGGCTTTGGGAACGCTGGCTTGCCAAAACGCCCGTAACGTATAATTTGCCGAACTGCAATTGGGTCTTGATGCCGAACAGCGATTGCTCGCTCGCCATCAGGGTACTTTTCGTTGTGAAAGAAGTATTTCCGGCTTCGATTTTCTTAACTATATCATCCGGACCCCCGGTGTATTCCAGCTTAAGCTGATTCATCCAATCGAATGTAGCCTGGGTATTGTACGTGATGGGCAATTTCAGCTTGCTGCCGATATTACCCAGCACATTCACATTGGCATCCATATTAAAATCAAGTCCTCCTGTACGCCTTGCATTTTCGGGCAGGGTCGGATTTTGCACATTCTGCCCCTGATAGCCCGCGAGGATATCCACGTTTCCCTGGGGCCTGATATCTATTTTGCCATTTCCGAAAAGCCGGTTAAACAGGTTGTCATTCAGTGCGAGCTTGGGCTTATCCAGCCTGTGGTTGAGCTCACTCAGCATGTCGGCACGCAGACGGAAATACTGATCTTCTGATTGCTGGCCGGTGAGCTGCAGGTATTCGTCGTAGGTCAGGTAGGTAGGCTCGCGGTAGTATTTATTGCCGATTTTCTCAATGATATAATACTGGTGTGTCTTAGGGTCGTAATCGATGGAATCGTGCAGATTGGGCGGATTCTTCAGATCGAAAGGATTCGTATTGGGGTTGGTTACGGGATCCCCCCAGCGATCGTGGATGGGAAAATGCAGACTATCCGGAAAATTTGGTCTTAAGGTGGTATCGCGGGTGGCCTGGGCATGCACTGAAGCCGGAGCCATTAAGGCCACAGAAACGGCCATAGTCCATACCGTGGTAGTGATAATCTGAAGCAGATACCTGGTCAAACTTTCCTCAAGAATTAGTTAGGTCTAGATCCCGACGATAGGCTATAGGATTTTTAAAACTTGCTTTATGATATCTTCCGCTTTTTGCGGAACCGCGTTGTTTTGAGCCAGTTTTTTTATGGCCTGTTCAGCTACCGGCCGGGCTATGCCCAGGGACACCAGAGCATTCAACGCATCCTGCTCCAAGGTATTGTTTATCAATGGGGAAATATTTGATCCGGGCAGTTTTTTAGCTACTTTATCACGCAATTCAAGCACGATCCTTTCCGCTGATTTTCTGCCGATTCCTTTGATGGTTTCCAACAGCTTTACCTCACCCTGAATAATCGCACGGGCCAGTTCGTCCGGTCTCATGGCTGAAAGCATCATTCTGGCCGTTGAAGCCCCTATTCCTGATACACTAAGCAGCTGGATAAACATCTCTTTTTCATAAACCTCAAAAAAACCATAAAGGATTTCATCGTCTTCACGCACCTGGTGGTAGATATGAAGCAGGCCCTTGTCCATGTGCTGCATTTGAGAAAAGGTATGCAGACTGATCTGCACTTCATACCCGACACCATGCACATCCACATGCAGCATGGCAGGCGTTTTCAAAACAAAATCCCCGCGGAGAAAAGTGATCATGACCGCGAAAATAGTATTTTTAACCGGCGCAAATATTTTATAAAAACACACGATCTTTGCCGGATGACCCAAAAGATCACTGCCGCCATCACGGCTGTAGGCGGCTATGTACCGGATGAACTGCTCACGAACGCCGATCTCGAAAAACTTGTTGACACAAATGATGAATGGATACGAACCCGGACCGGAATTTCCGAAAGAAGGATTCAGAAAGGGGTAAATCTGGGTACATCTGATCTCTGTGTTCCTGCCATCCTCGAACTATGTCAGAAACGCGGAATAGATCCGGCAGAAATTGACTGCATTGTTGTTGGTACCGTTACACCTGATATGCTTTTTCCGTCCACGGCCAATCTTATTTGCGAAAAAGTGGGCGCTGTAAATGCCTGGGGATTCGACCTGCTCGCGGCCTGCTGCGGCTTTCTCTACAGCCTTACCACCGGCGCCGCATTGATTGAAAGCGGGCGGTATAAAAAAGTTGTGGTGACCGGCGCCGATAAAATGAGTTCCATTGTAGACTACAGCGATCGGAGTACCTGTATACTTTTTGGAGATGGGGCAGCCGCTGTTTTGCTTGAACCAAACCAGAGCGGATTTGGGGTGCTGGACAGCATATTGAAAAGCGACGGATCCGGAAAAGCGCACCTGCACATGAAAGCAGGCGGTTCCCTAAGACCACCGACTTATGAAACGGTAGCAAACAAAGAGCATTTCATTTATCAGGAAGGGCAGCCTGTTTTTAAATTTGCCGTGACCCGTATGGCTGACGTCAGCGAAGATCTACTGAAAAGGAATAATCTAACCGGAGAAGACATCGCATTTCTCGTACCCCATCAGGCGAATAAGCGGATCATTGATGCCACGGCAAACCGGATTGGCTTGTCGGAAGATAAAGTGATGATCAATATTCAGCGTTTGGGAAATACTACGGCTGCAACGATTCCTCTATGCCTTTGGGAATGGGAAGACCAGTTGAAATCCAGCGACCTCCTTGTGCTGGCGGCATTCGGCGGAGGATTCACCTGGGGGGCAACGCTGGTGAAATGGGGAAATTAAGTACTGCTTACCAACAAACAACGGCTGTCCGTTGCGCTAACAGCCATGCAGAACGCTGTTTCGCAAATTCAACATCAGAAGATTACTAACTGACCGGCGTGAAAACTTTTAAAACGATCTGAAAAAAATAATTTGTGCGTACCAAACCAGGGGTTACTATTCAACCTGAAAAAAATAATTCTCATCGGATAAAAATCACGATAAGAAGAGCCCTTGCCTCCGATTGCCCGGGGATGATGGACCTGATCCGGGAGCTGGCTCTTTTTGAAAAGGCACCCAATTCCGTTACTGTGACGCTCACGCATTTCTCGGAAAGCGGCTTTGGAAAAAACCCGGTGTGGCAGGCTTTTGTAGCCACTATTTCTGCAAACGGAAAAAAAGAGGAAAAACTGGTTGGGTTAAGTCTTTATTACATCCGCTATTCAACCTGGAAGGGTCAGCGTTTATACCT
>JANWIY010000185.1 GCA_025449645.1 Chitinophagaceae bacterium
AATGCAGCAGAAACAAAAACCTATTATACATCCCTCCTCACCCGGTCCAGAATGCTGATCGTAGTTGTTGGAGATGTTGATCGCTCCGCGCTTGAAAAAATGATTCAGGGGCTGACGGCAAACATTCCGCAGGGAACTCCCGTTAAAATCAACCGATTTAATTACATCCCTTCAAAAAATACTTTTAAGTCGGATAAGAAAGAGCTCGCTACAAATTATATCGAAGGCGTTGCGGCGGCCCCCCAACCGGGTACGCCTGATTTCAATGCGTTTACCCTCGCTATTCACATCTTCAGCAACCGAGATTTCCTGGAGGTGAGAACGAACAATGGATTGTCTTACGCTCCTTACGTAGCATTCAACGGAGGATTATATCCTTCCACATCCATTGTGGTGTCAACGACCAATCCAAATAAGTATAAACCCGTCATTGACCAGCTGATTGATAAAATAAAAAAGGATGGATTTACTGCGGACGAAGTTAAAGACGGGAAAACCGAATACATCACTGCCTTTTATTATAAGATGGAAACCAATTCTGCCCAGGCATCTTCACTTGCTTCGAATGAAATATTAAATCAGAACTGGCGACGGGCGCTGACCTTTAATGAGGACCTGAAAAAGGTAAGCCTGGCCGATGTGGACCGCGTTTTCAAAAAATACATCAACCATATTACCTGGGTTTATCAGGGCGACAGCACAAAGGTGAACCCGGCCTTGTACACCAATGCGCCAGCGAAAGCGAGGATCCCGGAATCCAGCTTGAAGAATGAAAAGAAATAAAATCTATCGCTGAAGAAGGTCGCGCAGAGCGGTATCCAGGGTTGGATAAATAAACTGAAAACCCTCCTTTTTTATTTTTTCGCAACTCACGTTGCTGCTTTTCAGGATTTCAACACTTTTTTCTCCCAACAATAAGCGGAGTAAAAAACCGGCAATAGGAACGGCTATATAATAATTCCGTTTCATTTTTTTACCGAGCGCTACCATAAGGGTCTTGTTGGTCACCGGTTGTGGTGCCACAGCGTTGTAAACGCCGGACCAATGCGGATTGATCATGGCTTCCAGGTATAACCTGCACAAATCGTCAATGTGTATCCAGCTAATGATCTGGCGACCATTGCCCAATATGGCTGCAATTCCCAGCTCAACCGGTTTTTTGAATTTAGTAAACGCTCCTCCCTCATTACTTAATGCAATGCCTGACCGCAGTATGACCAGTCTTTTGCCGAGCCCGGTTACAGGCTGAATACTCTCTTCCCATAAACGGCAGGTCTCACCCAGAAAGCCCGTATCCGGCGGATCAGATTCAAACCTTTGTACTCCCGAACTTTCCTCATACCATCCGATTGCCGAAGCGCTTACCACCGATTCCACCTGGTTGGGAATTTGGGCAAGGGCTTTCACCAGCAGCTCGCTGCTCTTTATCCGGCTCACCTGAATTTCCTTTTTTCTTTTACGGGTCCATCGTTTATCCGCGACGCCTGCGCCGGCAAGATGTATGATATGCTGCGCTTTTTTGATAGCGTCTTCGTTGATGGATTGTTCCCGGATGTTCCAGGCCGCATAATTTACCGAAGGAGAATGACTCCGGTGAGAAGCGGGATTGCGGGACAAAATGATCACGGAATGCCCCTGCATCTGCAGCAGGCGTGTAAGTGCTGTACCGACCAGTCCGGTTCCTCCTGTAATGATGACTGAAGACATGTGCTGCTATTGTCTGGTTTGGATTCCGCAGTAAAAAATCCCCCCGGGAAACCGGAGGGAATTAAACAACTAAAAACAAACTAAATTCAAAACCACGTAATTAATCCGGTTTCTTACCATCCAAAAAGCTATTGATGGTACTGATTTCTCCATGATTATGCTTATCGGCTTTTACTTCGTACTGGCTGTAGAAGGTCTCTACATTATTCACCGTATTGTATAATTCCAGATTTCGGCGGATGTATGCCGGCACAGTTTCGAACTCATTATTCGGATCCGCGGCATTCATATTGAACGACAAGTTGCGCAGCTTGCTGATCCTTTCTGCCGCACGGCGTTTGAGGCCTTCTGCTTCGTCCTGCATTGCAGGTTCCTCAGCAGGCTTTTCCGCCATAGATACCGGTTGAGCTGGATGGGCCCCAGGCACATCCGCCGCTGGAATTTGGTCCTTAAATACCAGTTGCATTTCCGGTGAAACGGTTTCCTCGGGACTTGAATTTTTCGCAACGGCAGTTAAGATCTTTTGATCTTTCAAAGGAATGTTTTCAGAAAGGGATTCGTTTTCCGCTGCTGATTCTTCAGCATAAATATTTGCTGGCCTGCTAAGGTATCCTCCGGATCCGATAACATTGGAGACACCTGTAGGTGCAGCTATATCCGTTTTCTTTTCGGGTAATGTTGGAATAATATCCTGATCCTGCGAAAGTATCCATTCTATTGTCTCGTGCCGGATATTTTTTTCCACCGGATTTTCCGCGGGAACCCGGTTGTTCGGCGCGCTGGGATATACAACAACAGTTCCCATACTCTTCACCGTTCCCTGATGCGAAGCTTCCACCAGTTTAGGCTGCATCTCCGGTGCAAGCCCATTTTTGCCGCCGAAAGGCCTGACTCTATCCTGTAATTCAATTTCCGGTTTTTCCTTGCGCTGCACCTTTTCCTGTCCGGGCATTTCTAGTGGAATCACAATTTTTCCCTCTTCCCTGGGTTCCTCCGGCTTTTGTGTTCGGGGAAATGGGTCCTTGTATTCAAACCCCGTTGCTATTATTGTAATGCCAATCTTATCCATCAGGTGGTTGTCATAACCAAGGCCAAGGATCACATCAGTATCCGGCCCCGCCTGGGTGATCAGGTGGTGCTGTATGATCTCCACTTCATCCATAGTGAACTCATGTTCCCCTTCTGCAGAATTAATATTGATCAGTATCCATTTTGCACCACGGATATCATTGTCGTTCAATAATGGGGAATTCAGCGCTTCCTCTATAGCTTGCTGAGCCCGGTTATTTCCAGATGCTGCGGAACTGCCAAGGATAGCTACGCCGCCGTTGCGCATGACGGTGCACACATCGGCAAAGTCCACATTGATCTGACCCGTGCTGTTGATCACATCCGTAATGCATTTCGCGGCTGTTGCCAAAACATTGTCAGCTTTTGAAAAAGCTTCCTTCATTTTCAGGTTGCCGAATTGATGACGCAGCTTGTCGTTACTGATTACAAGGAGCGTATCCACATAATCTTTCAGTAGTTGAATTCCTTCTTCAGCCTGCAACTGCCGTTTTCTTCCTTCATAAGAAAATGGTGTTGTCACAATGCCGACGGTAAGAATGCCCAGGTCCTTGCATATTTTGGAAAGGATCGGCGCGCCGCCTGTTCCTGTTCCCCCGCCCATTCCCGCAGTTATGAAGGCCATCTTGGTATTTACTTCGAGCAGGCTCTTAATCTCCTCGAGGCTTTCTTCCGTAGCCTGCCTGCCGATATCAGGATTTGCTCCTGCTCCCAGTCCCTGGGTGAGCAATGGACCGAGCTGGATCTTATTCGGGACTTTGCTCTGGGCCAGCGCCTGAGCGTCTGTATTGCATATAATAAAATTGCAGCCTTCGATGTTTTGGTTGTACATATGGTTGACTGCATTACTTCCTCCGCCGCCCACACCTATAACTTTGATGATGGACGATCTTTCTTTGGGCAAATCAAACTGAATCATAGTAGGATGATTAATGGTTAGTGTGGAATTTTTTATAGTGCGTGATCTTCTTCTTCCTTGAACAAATCAATGATGCCGTCTTTAAATTTTCCCCAGAAATCCTTGATGCCCTTGCGGTTTTTTACTCTTGCTTTCTGGAGGTCTTCATCTGGCATTTCCATTTCCTCCGAACCGGCATGCCTTCTCAATCCTGCAGGCACTTCCACTTTCATATTCACCTGTTCAAATTGTTTCCGGTTGTGCTCGTAATCACTATATCCTTTCAATATCAGGCCTATGCAGGTGGAATATGTTGGCTTGGCCAGCTCTTCGATTTGTCCTGAAGCCAGATGCTCTGTTGGAAATCCTATACGGGCATTGAGGCCGGTCACATATTCCGTAAGCTGGATCAGATGCTTTAACTGTGACCCCCCCCCAGTGAGCACGATGCCGCCGTTCAGCATTTTATTATCCAGCCCTACCTGCTTCAGGTGATAGGAAACAAAATCCATGATCTCACTCATCCTCGCCTGGATGATATTGGCAAGATTTTTCACGCTGATCTCTTTGGCCGGCATTCCGCGCAAGCCGGGAATCGTAATAAAGGCATTCCCTTTGGCTTCATTGGAAAGTGCCGAACCGAATTGCACTTTCATTTGCTCCGCCTGTGTCTTTAAAACGCCAAGACCCGTTTTGATATCATTTGTAATATTCTCTCCGCCGAAAGGAATCACGGCAGTGTGTTTCAGGATACCTTCATAAAATACCGCCAGGTCTGTTGTTCCACCGCCAATGTCCACGATAGCCACACCCGCTTCCAAATCCTCCTGACCCATGACTGCTGCAGCTGAAGCAAGGGGTTGCAATACCAGGTCTTTTGTTTGCAGGCCACTTTTCTCCACTGCACGGCTGATATTTTTTATGGCATTCTTATCCCCGGTGATGATATGAAAATTCGCACCCACTTTTACACCACCGTATCCAATCGGGCTGATGATGTTTTGGAAATTATCAACTGCATATTCCTGAGGTATCACGTCTATGATCTGATCACCGGCAGGAATATAGGTTTTATACTGGTCCGCCACCAATTGGTCGATCTCCCGTTGTGTGATCTCGTCTTCCGTGTGCTGCCGAACAATATCTCCGCGGGTCTGAAGGCTTTTAATATGATGTCCGGCGATGCCGACATACACTTCTGAAATGCTCAGGTTAGGATTTGATGCATAACAGTTGTCCAGCGCCATCCGGATGGCCTTGATGGTTTCGTCTATATTCAATACCTGCCCGTGTTTTACGCCATTTGAGTTGGCGCGGCCGAAGCCAAGTATTTCCAGCTTGCCGAATTCATTTTTACGGCCTGCAATTGCAGCAATCTTTGTAGTTCCTATATCGAGTCCTACAATAATGGGTTGTTCCTGGTTCATGTTTTGGTTTGATTTATGTTTGTTTTTATCGTTTACCTGGTTGTTTCATTACACTGTCTTTTTCTTCCGGGAAATCATAACTTTTCAGGTCCTGTTCGGTAATCGGGTTTTTCTCCAGCGGTTTCACTTCCCTGATCCTGCTCGTATCCGCTTCCATCTTCCTTGCTGTCCGGATCATGTCCATCACGTTCCTGAGCGCCTGGAGGGAATCTGTTTTTGAAACAGGACCTCCCCGACGTGTTCCGATTACCTGTCCCGCATATTCCAGCTTGATCCTCGCATATTTTTCAAATCCTGATTTTATCATTACGTTTTTATAGAATATAAACAGACGCCGGAATTTATTCACATAATCATTCCCGTCTCCGAATTCAATCACCTGGCTGCCGATGAGAGGAATCATTTCAAAAGTTTTCGAGGATGTAATATTTACCTGCTCAATAGCGCCCGACCAGAAAGGATCCTGATTCAAAAAAAAACTTAATGCTTTTATCTGATGATCCAGCGCGCTGTCAGCATGCAGGCCCATTTTTTCTGACGGATATCCTGTAAATACAGGCAGCTTCACAGGAACCCGCCCCGCCAGCGGCAATTGTTTGCCACTGCTGTCAATATAATAACTGTTTCCCGAAACCATAAAGATGCGCGCAACCGGCTGTCTCTGGGTGATCTGCACTTTCAGCACCTGGTTATTATCAAAGTACAACTGCGCATCCTTTATCCATGCATTCCTTCGCAAAGCATTTTCCAGTTTCTGAAGGTCAAAGGCCTGAACCCGCTTGTCTTCCAAATCTTTCAATCCTTCCTTCTCCAGCCGGAGAAATACTTCTTTTTTGTCCAGGAATGTTTCTTTTCCTTCCGCATTGATCTGAATATCCATTCCCTTGCAGAGATTGCTGTTCTTTTTGTTGATTGCAGCCACCAGGAGCGCAAGAACGGCCCCGCCCAGGGCACACCAGAGTACTACGGAAATTATTTTTTTAAAGGGTGTCCGAATATTCATTTAAGATTTTAATATTTCTTCAATTTGTTGCACCATGTTGTCAATATCGCCGGCTCCCGCAGTGATCAGCAATAATTTTTCTTTCTGCCGGGCCGACCTTACCCAATCCAAAACTTCCTCCTTTCCCAGTATTTGTCTTTTCATGTTATGCATCTTCTCCAGTATTATTTGACTGCTCACGCCTTCAATGGGTAATTCTCTTGCCGGATAAATGGGTAAGAGAATCACTTCATCCGCCAAATCCAGGCTTTTCGCAAATGCACCGGCAAAATCGCGGGTCCTCGAAAATAAATGCGGCTGAAAGATCAGGACGCACTTCCTGTCTGGGAACAACTCCTTCGCACTGCTGATCAGGACAAGGAGTTCCTGCGGATGATGAGCATAATCATCAATATAAACCACCATTCCCTCCCGCACATGATACTCAAACCTTCGTTTCACTCCACGGAAACGATCCACTGCCAGGATGATCTGCTCATCTGTTAATTCCAGTCTCCGGCAAACAGCGATAGCTACAATCGCATTTTCAATATTGTGTCTCCCGCCCATATTCAGCTTCACGTTTTTCATTAATCCTCCATTTCCGGCAACATCAAACAAATAGCTTCCTTCAGCAATCCGTATGTTCCCAGCGTAGCTGTCCGCCTGCTTGTCATTCAGACTATAGGTCAGTTCCATAATGGCTCCCTCCGGCTTTGGAATCCGCAATCCTTTTTTGTGGATCAGGGTACCACCCGTTTTTATTTTGCGGCTGAACGCAATAAAAGCCTCTTCTACCGCAGCCCCCGTTCCATAAATATCCAGATGGTCCGGATCCATTGAGCTAATCACCCCAATGTCGGGATGAAGTTTTAAAAAACTCCGGTCAAATTCATCTGCTTCAACAACGCAAACATTGGTATCACTACTCCAGAAATTCGTGTTGTAGTTGGCAGAGATCCCGCCAAGAAAAGCATTGCATCCAAGCCCGCTGTCGCGCAGGATATGTGCGATCAGCGTACTGATGGTTGTTTTGCCGTGCGTTCCGGCCACACAAACATTCAAAGAACCTGCGGTGATCAATCCCAGCACATCACTTCTTTTCAGCACCTCGTATCCATGATCCCGGTAATATTGTAATTCAGAATGATCTTTTGGTATCGCCGGTGTATAAATGACCAGATCCACTTTTTTCGGAATCATTTCCACACTTTCCTGGTACTGAACTCCGATTCCCTCCTGAATCAATTGACGGGTGAGTGTCGTTTCCGTCTTGTCATATCCGCTCACCTGTTTGCCCTGCCCCTTGAAATACCTGGCCAAAGCACTCATCCCGATTCCGCCGATCCCTATCAAATAAACCGCTTTAATATTGTTCAAATCAGCCATTGAGCACTTTAAGAATTTCTGTAGCAATCTTTTCATCTGCATCCGTTATAGCCAGCCTCCCAATATTTTCTTTCAGCAACACCTGTTCTTTCTTATCATTCGCCAGGCCAATCAGCACAGCAACCAGCTTATTCATAGCTTCCTTATCCGGAATCAGGATGCCTGCATGTTTATTTACCAGGTTCTGCGCATTGACGGTCTGATGATCCTCGGTTGCGAAAGGATAAGGAACAAAAATCACCGGTTTTTTAACCGCACACAATTCATACAACACACTGCCCGATCTTGAAACAACGATATCCGCCGCAGCATAGGCATATTCCATTTTTGTAATAAACTGGTTTGACCATATCAGCTTGCTTTCAGCAGCGTGTTCCGCAGCTTTCGCCGCGAATGTTTTCCCTGTTTGCCAGATCAATTGGATCTGATTTTTCTTCAGCAAAGGAATTCCGGCATCGATGGCCTCATTTATACTTTTTGCTCCCAGGCTGCCGCCCGTAATCAATACGGTTGTAAAGCCCGGCTCCAATCCGAAAAACGCCAGGCCTTCTGTCCTCGTGATTTGGCTGCCGACGATCTGCACCCGTACAGGGTTCCCGGTATACATCAGGCGGTCTGCCGGGAAAAATTTTTCCATTCCGTCGCTTGCCGCAAATATGCGGGTTGCTTTTTCCCCGAGCAGGATGTTGGATTTGCCCGCGAAGGAATTGGATTCGTGAATAAAACTTGGAATTCCTTTTGCCTGGGCATATCGCAATACAGGAAAACTGGAATATCCGCCGACGCCGATGGCCGCATCCGGCCGGAAGGCATTGAAAATTCTCCGTACCTGAAAAAAACTTTTTACCAGCTTGTAAGGCAGCATGATATTTTTTATCAAAGAACTTCGGTTAAATCCCGCAATATCTATCCCCTCTATCGGATAGCCGGCTTCCGGCACTTTTTCCATTTCCATTTTTCCTTTGGCTCCCACAAACAGTATCCGGATATCCGGTTCCTGTTTTTTCAGTGCGTTTGCAATCGCAACAGCGGGAAAAATATGTCCGCCTGTTCCACCCCCGCCTATGATGATGCGCTTACTCAATTGTTTCGAATTTGAAAATTTGAAAATGAATGCGGGCAGCATTCTTTTCGTCAAAAGGAATATTGAATGAACTCATTTTCAAATTTTCAAATTAACCACCTTCTTCCACCACCGGCTCCCCTTCAATCCGCTCGGCATTCCTCGCAACACTTAATATGATTCCAATGGCCATGCACGTAAATAAAAAAGAGCTCCCTCCCATGCTGATCAGGGGCAGGGTTACGCCCGTAACCGGAAACAGGTTTACGTTCACAGCCATATTGGCAATGGCCTGGATCATCAGCGTAAAACTCAGTCCCAGGGCCAGAAAGGCGCCAAAAGCAAAAGGGCATTTTTTAAATATCCTGATGCTCCTGAACAGGAATACCAGGTAAATAAACATGATAAGGGCGCCCCCAACCAATCCATATTCTTCTATAATGATAGCATAGATAAAATCAGAATAGGGATGAGGCAAAAAATTACGCTGGCGGCTATTCCCCGGGCCCAGACCGATCCATCGGCCGTTTGCTACGGCGATCTTTGCCTGGTTTACCTGATAATTTTCATCCTCTTTGGCCGTCCGGTCGCCATACATGAAATTCTCCACGCGGTTGATCCAGGTATCCACTCTGACGAACAGAGTGGAATGGATTTCCGGTTTTGTTTTTGTAGGGGTTGAGTCTCCGGACTTATGGCGAATCGTGGCAGCGAGCACGAGGATAAGAACCGGAATCATCGAAATGCTGATCGTGAGCAGCAAATGCTTTCCGCTTACACGTCCGATAAACATCAGCATCATGCATGTGGCTCCTATGAGCAGGGCTGTGGAAAGATTAGCGGGTGCAATCAACAAACAAACAATGGCTACCGGCGCGATGACCGGTAAAAACCCCTGGCGGAAATCCTTTATGATATCCTGCTTCCTGCTCAGCAAGCGGCTGATATACATGATGAGCGCAAGTTTTGCCAGGTCGGATGTCTGAAAGGTGAGATTGATGATGGGCAGCCTGATCCAGCGGCTTCCTTCATTCAGCTTCACGCCGAAAAATAAAGTATAGAATAATAAGGGGATGGAGATCAGGAAGAGGATCTTTGCCACCCTTGCATATATAATATAGTTAACCTGATGTGCAAAATAAATAATGAGAACACCTATAATAATAAAAGCGAATTGTTTAAAAAGATAAATCTCTGTATTGCCTTTGTACATTTTGTAGGCAAGCAGACCCGTTGAACTGTAAACTGCGAGCAAGGAAATCATCGCGAGCATCAGTACAACAGCCCAGATCACTTTATCACCCCGGGTTCTGGAACCCAGGCGCTTAAAAGCGCGCTTTTCTATTGAAATAACTTCCGGCAAGACTTTTATTTTTTTATTTTACTTTTTCATAAATCCCTAACCGCTTCCTTAAACTGCAAACCTCTGTCTTCATAATTTTTAAACAAATCAAAGCTGGCGCAGGCGGGACTCAGCAAGACCACATCTCCTTTAACTGCCAGTTGAAAACTGCTTTTCACTGCGTCCCGCGCACTGCCTGTATTTACGATCACGCTGACATCGTGTTGAAATGCCTCATGAATTTTTCGGTTATCCAGGCCCATGCACACAATGGCCTTTACTTTTTCCCTTACGAGATTGCGTAGCAGGCCATAATCATTTCCTTTATCCACACCGCCAAGTATCAGGATTACCGGTTTTTGCATGGTTTCCAGTGCATACCATGTGGAATTGACATTGGTGGCCTTGCTGTCGTTGATAAATTCAACCCCCCGCACTGTAGTCACATATTCCATGCGATGCTCCAGGGAGGCAAAACTCTGCACTGCCTCCCTGATTTTTTCTTTGCGGATACCGATGGTAGCCGCCGCCAATCCGGCCGCAAGGGTATTATATTGATTGTGTATGCCCTTCAACGCAAAGTCGTAAATACTCATAAGTATGGTTTCATTTCCGGTTTTCAATGTCATCTGCCCGTTCCTTATGAGGCCTCCCTGTTTTGGTTCCTGTTGCATGGTAAATGGTAATGGGTTTGATAGAAAATTATATTCGTTTAAATGTTGTTTTATCACAGGATCGTCTTCGCAATAAATAAAATAGTCCGTCTTTTTCTGATACTTTACAATGCTGAATTTGCTCCTGATGTAGTTCCCGAACTGATAATCATATCTGTCCAGATGATCCTCCGTGATATTGGTCAGTATCGCGATATCCGGCCTGAATGTTTTGATATCATCCAGCTGAAAACTGCTGATCTCCGCGATATACCAGGGTTTTGGATCTTCCGCCACCTGCCTTGCAAATGAAATCCCGATATTTCCAACCATCGCACAATCAAGACCGCCATGCCTGCAAATATGATAGGTCATGGAAGTGGTCGTTGTTTTTCCATTGCTGCCCGTGACCCCCACAATCCGGCTCTCTCCTTTATGCCGGAAAGCCAGTTCAATCTCACTGATCACCGGAATACCCTTTGCCCTTATTTGTTTTATCAGGCCGTTTTTTTCCGGAATCCCGGGACTCTTCACCACTTCCTCGCCATTCATTATTCTTTCCTCACTATGCTTCCCTTCCTCATATTCGATGCCTTTTTCGTCCAGTATTTTTCTGTTTTCCTCCGGTATCTTCTCTGCATCCGAAACAAATACCGCATACTCATTTTGAGAAGCCAGGATTGCCGCGCCAAGTCCACTTTCTCCGGCGCCCAGTATGATCATTCGTTTCAGCATGCCTGATTCGGGTTTTTTCATCTGTTCTTAACAGAACGGATTGGGGGTTTTTCAAAAGCATGAATAGAATGCAGCGACACAATCTTTTTACTTCACAGTTTTCCCGGTTGGATTCTCAGCGTTGGTTTTCCATCAATGCCTTACTACACGCTACCTGATCTTTAGTGTTACTATCGCGAACACCACACATAATATGGTCACGATCCAGAATCTCGTCACAATTTTACTCTCCTGATATCCCAGTTTTTGATAATGATGGTGCAAAGGGCTCATCAGAAATATCCTTCGACCGTCTCCGTACTTTTTTTTCGTGTATTTAAAATAAGCAACCTGCAACACCACACTGATATTCTCAACCAGGAATACACCGCAGAATATCGGTATCAATAATTCCTTTCTTACTATGAATGCAAGCGCCGCAATGATGCCACCCAGGGTCAGACTGCCTGTATCTCCCATGAAAACACTTGCAGGGTAAGCGTTATACCAAAGAAATCCCAGACATGCACCAATCAGCGCGCCAATGAAAATGGATAACTCGCCCAGGTTCGGGATATACATTATGTTCAGATACTCGGCAAACCGCAGGTTGCCGCTGGCATAGGCAAAAACGCCGAGACAGGCTCCAATCACGGCGCTCACTCCCGTCGCTAACCCATCCACACCATCCGTAATATTGGCTCCGTTAGATACGGCAGTTATGATAAATATGACAATGATGATGTACAATATCCAGGTCGCGCCATGCCAGGCATCCGGCAACAATCTGGAATATCGGAACTCGTGGTTCTTCACAAAGGGAATGGTCGTAATCGGCTCACTCACTTCCACGAATAATTTCTCCTTTCCATCCAGCACCACTTTCTTTATACCCGTGGTATCCACAGGTTTTCCATCGCCGATGAATTCCCGCCACACTTTCGTGTTGCTGTTAAAATAAAGTGTGGCTGCCACAACGAAACCCAGAACAACCTGGCCCAATATCTTAAACCAACCCGCCAATCCATCATTATCTCCTTTTTTGTAGGCGTAACCCTGTTTCTGTGCAATCTGCTTAGCCCTCAGCTTCAGGTAATCATCAATGAATCCGATCATGCCCATCCAAAGGGTACTGAAAATCATCAGGCGGATATAGGCTTTGTTCAGATTCGCCAGCAATAATGTGGGTATCAGAATGGCCAGGATGATAATGATCCCTCCCATGGTTGGCGTTCCCTTTTTTTGTTGTTCACCTTCGAGCCCGAGTTCGCGAACACTTTCTCCCACCTGCAGGTTTCGAAGCGAATGAATGAGCTTTCTTCCAAACAACATCGTGATGACAAGAGACAAAATAACAGCCAGCAATACCCGGAATGTAATGAACTGGAACAATGTTCCGCCGGGAATCTTAACCCCAGATTGCTTTAACCAGTCGAATAAATGATACAACATGTTGTTGTGCTGGCTGTTTTATGTCACCGTCCAAGATGCGTTCAAACTAATTTATTTATCGAGCGTCTCAAATATTTCCCTTAAAACTGCTTTATCGTCGAATGGATATTTCACTCCTTTGATCTCCTGATATTTTTCATGCCCTTTCCCCGCAACCAGAAGGATATCTGCAGGCTTCGAAAGCGTCACGGCTGTTTTGATCGCTTCTTTCCTGTCTGTCACGGATATGAATTTTCTTCTTGCGGCTGTGTTCAATCCTGCTTCCATGTCCTTCAAAATAGCATCTGCTTCCTCGCTCCTCGGATTATCCGAGGTAAAAACTACCTGGTCACTTAGCTGGCAGGCTACCTCTCCCATGATCGGTCTCTTGGTTTTGTCCCTGTCACCACCGCATCCCACAACCGTGATGATTCGCTCTTCGCTTTTCCGTAGTTTGCGCAGGGTACTGAGCACATTTGCCAACGCATCCGGCGTATGCGCATAATCTACAATACCCATAATCTTTTCTTTCCGTGAAAGGATGTAATCGAACCTGCCTTCTGCGCCTGTCAGCCCGCTCAGGTTTCTCAATATGTCTTCTTTTTCCTCACCCAGGCAATTGGCCGCTCCGTAAACCGCCAGGAGATTGTAAGCGTTAAATTCGCCGATCAATCTGAAATGGGCCTCCCTGTCGTTTACCATCATCACCAGGCCGGTGAGATTATTTTCCAGGATCTTCCCTTTGAAATCTGCCGTGGTCTTGAGCGCATAATAATATTTGGATGCATTGGTATTTTGCAACATGACCGTACCTCGCTTATCATCCGCATTTGAAAGGGCGAAAGCAGCAGATTCCAACCCGTCGAAAAAAGTTTTCTTCACCCGGATATATTCATCGAAGGTTTTGTGATAGTCGAGGTGATCATGGGTGATATTGCTGAATATGCCTCCTGAAAAATGCAATCCTTCAATGCGGTGCTGGTCAATGGCATGGGAGCTGACTTCCATGAAAACATGGCTGCAGGAAGCCGCGTACATATCCCTGAGCAGCGCATTAAGGGATAATGGGTCCGGGGTTGTATGGGTTGCCGGAAGCACCTCATCGCCAATATGATTTTCTACCGTACTGAGGAGTCCGCAGGTATACCCGAAAGAACTAAAGAGCTTGAAAAGCAGGGTGGCAATGGTTGTTTTGCCATTCGTTCCGGTGATCCCGATAAGTTTCATTTTTTCAGATGGCTGTCCGAAAAAATTATGGGCAAGCAGGCCCGCCGCAACAGCTGTGTTTTCTACCTGTATATAGGTGATGTTATCTTCCGTTTTTCCGGGCATCTCTTCACAAATGATGGCCGAGGGTTTTTTAGCTGCAACTACCGGAATGAATTGGTGCCCGTCTACATGCACACCTTTTATCGCAATGAATGCAGAACCTTTCTCTACCTTTCTGGAGTCCAGCTGGAGGTCCTTCACATTCACCTGGAGTTTTCCGTGAACAGAGCGGATTGCAACCTTATATAATATGTCCTGCAGATTCATTAATTCAATTCTAAAGTCAGTTTTTGATTTTTTCCAATCGCGGTTCCCGGTGCAATGCTTTGCCGGGTTACTTTTCCCGACCCTTTCGCAAGCACGTGGATATCCTGGGATTCCATGAGGAAGAGCGCATCTCTTAGTCCCATGCCTTTTACATCAGGGACGCGCTTAGACTCTTCCGTTTTTGTCGTAATTACAGTCTGGTCATGGGCGGGATACATTTTGCCCCATTCCTTACCAGCGGAAGAATCTATGTAGGGCATATCCAGTGTTTGCAATAACTTTTTCATTTCCGGTACACATCCCGCATAATAAAAAGCAGAGCTGTCTTTCTTTATCAGGAAATTTGAGGAGACATAAAGGCTGTTGTCAGAATTATCTGTCTCCAGGCTCATAAGTTTATCCGCTATTTCCCTGAACACGGGCGCGGCCACCAGCGCTCCAAAATATTTTTTAGCAAATGGTTTATTCTTTATCACTACGACGCAGGAATATTTCGGATGGTTCGCTGGGAAATATCCGACAAATGAAGATTGGTAAATATGATCTGCATAGCCCCTGTTCCCGTTCGCGACCAGAGCGGTTCCGGTTTTTCCTGCAACGGAATAGAAAGAATTCTTGAAAACAGCTTTTGCTGTTCCCGAGGTGCAGACCCCTTCGAGGCAGGTCCTGAGTTCACCAAGTGTTTTATCGGTGCAGATTTTATTGATCAGCTCAACCGGCCGGTTTTCCTTTTCAATTCCTCCGGCATCCTGAACGGCATTCACCAGATAGGGTTTCATCATTTCTCCATGGTTGGCAACGGCATTATATAATGTGAGTGTTTGCAGCGGACTAACAAGCACTTCATAACCGAATGCCATCCAGGGCAAAGTAGTGGCACTCCAGGAGCGTGACCTTGGGCTCTTAATGATGGGTTGTGTTTCCCCGGCCAGGTCGATGCCGGTGATCTGGTTAAGTCTGAGTTTTTTCAGGTGGTCGACAAATGCTTCGGGCCGGCGTGCATAGTGCGCCATGGCCAGTTTGGCCATGCCCACGTTTGAACTCAGTTCAAAAGCCTGTTGTACCGTATATTCTCCCTGACCGTGTTTCTCTGCATCATACACGGTACGTTTGCCCACTTTCCATTTGCCGCCTTCCAGGTTAACATGATCATTCAGGGTTACAGCTTGATCTTCGAGGAGGGAGAGCAAGGTAGCAAGTTTGAATGTAGATCCCGGTTCCGAAGCACGGATCGCATAGTTGAGGTCTTCCCAGTAAGTACCATCCGATTGTTTTCCCAGGTTTGCCATGGCCCGGATTTTTCCGGTGGCAACTTCCATCACAATGCAGGTGCCATGTTCGCAATCATTTTCCTGCATCATCTCCAGCAATGCATTTTCTGCAATGTCCTGCGTATTTACGTCAATCGTTGTGAGAATGTCTTTCCCATTTTCCGGGTCAATCTCATAGCCTTCTACCGGAATGTAAGTTCCTGCAGCCATATAACGGACCAGCCTCCTTCCATTTTCTCCTTTCAAAAAACTATCATAGGTTCTTTCCAGCCCCACGTTCTGGGCATTGGATCTTGAAAGACCAATCGTCCTGTTAGCGAGTAGCCCAAACGGATTCAGTCGCTTGCTGGATGTTTCTGTAATAAATCCGCTTTTATTTCTGCCTTGTCTTACCAATGGAAAATCCCTCAGCTGTTTATATTGATCAAAAGTGAGATTTCTGTGAAGCGAATAATACCGGTCTTCATTCCTGTAGCCCTGCTGTAATTCTTTTTTATAGGCGGCAGCTGACTGGTCTTTGAAAAGAGCAGCAAGGCATCCGGACAGGGAGTCCACATTTTCTTTAAACCGCTTCCCGTTCTTTTCCCTGAGCCCGTCGGCGGCGAAATCAATATAAATATTAAAATAAGGTATTGAAGTACTCAGCATATTTCCATCTTCACTATAAATCGTTCCTCTTTCGGCGCTGAGATCAACATATTTCTGGTGAAGGCTGTCGCTCATTCCCCTCCAGTAATTTCCCTGGACCTGCTGGATATAAAACACTTTCCCCAATACTGCAACACATACCAGGACAATTCCAAGGAAGCACAGGTAAACCCTCCATAGTATGTCTCGTCTCAATTCCACCGGGTATCGGGGATGTGGTTGTTAAAAATTATTTTGATGCCGTTATGCTGCTGTCATCAAGCACCATGGGTGGTAATGACAGTTCTTTCAGTCCAAAGGGTTCTACTGCTTTTGCAAGTTCACTTTGCTTGCTGCGGAACATCACTTCACTTTTCAGACTTTTATATTCATATTTCAATTCCTTCAATTCCCTGCCTGTTTTTCCAATGTCCCGGACAACGCGATCTGCGTAATGACCATTATATATATAGAGCACTGCTAAAAACGCCAGGAAAAGAAAAAAGGGAAGGTTGCGAATCATCCACTGGTAGCGGAGGATAAGTCTCACCTTTCGTTTCTGATCATTTTTTTGGACGTTCATATTTTTCAGTGCAGCGAATTAGAAAATAAAGGGTACCAGATTATCATACTGAGCTTTCTTAGTTTGGGATCCATTCGGTCATATTCTTTCTGCGATTCGGAGTTTTGCGCTTCGCGCACGGGGGTTTATTTTCGATTCCAGGGCTGATGGAATGATCGGTTTTTTAGTAATTATCCGCAATGTTTTAACTGCTGAAGTTGTTCCGTAGGGATCCAGGTTGTCTTTTTCATCTAAAGTTCCATTCCTGAAAAATTGCTTTACCATTCTGTCTTCGAGCGAATGAAAACTGATGATCACAATACGGCCGCCCGATTTGAGGAGTGCCGGAGTTTGTTCCAGCAATTCCCGGAGCGCCATGATCTCATCATTTACTTCGATTCGCAAAGCCTGAAAAACCTGTGCGAAGTACCGGTTAGGGTTGCCTTTCACCAATGTGGCGATGGCCTGCGTAAATCCGCTGTTGGTCCGAAATGCTGTAGCAGTTCTTAAACCTACAATAGATCTGGCGAGTGTTTTTGAATTGGTCACTTCCCCATACTGCTCAAAAATCCTGTGCAGATCTTCTTCGCTGTACTTGTTAAGGATATCCGCTGCGGTCAATTCCTGCCGCTTGTCCATGCGCATATCCAGAGCCGCATCCATCCGTGTGGAAAATCCCCGGGAAGTATCATCGAACTGATGACTGCTAACACCCAAATCAGCCAGTATTCCGTCCACATCGGAAATACCATTCAGGCGAAGCAGCCGCTGCAGATGCCGGAAATTATGCGGGATGAAATGAAATCGTTCGTCGGGCAAGGCATTCCATTTTGAGTCCGCATCCTGATCAAACCCATACAGCCTTCCATCTTTATTCAGGAGCGACAGGATCCCTGCTGAATGTCCACCTCCGCCAAAGGTGCAATCAACATAGATCCCATTCGCCCTGACATTTAAACCGTCCATCGCTTCTGAAAGCAATACAGGTATATGATACGGGGGAGATGAGCCCGTCATACAAATCATTTATCAGGTTTACCATTCATCACTTCGTTGGCCAGGCCACTGAAATCATCCGGTGAAAAGGTTTCAAAGAACTGTTGGTACTTAGTTTTATCCCAGATTTCTATTTTGTTAACGGCCGTAACCAGCACGATATCTTTTTCTAACCCGGCGTATTCCTTTAGACTTTGGGGGATCAACAGCCTGCCCGCTGAATCCAGCTCCATCATCGTGGCTCCGTTCAAAAAATATCGCCTGAATGACCTTACCTTCGGGTCAAAATCATTCAACTTGCTGATCTCTTCAAAAAGAGGCTCCCAGCTTTTCATGGGATACAGGCCCAGACATTTTTCAAATCCCCGGTTTATCACAAACTGGCTTCCCTCCTCCCCGGTCTGCTTTTTGAGCGAGGCCGGCAGGAGAAACCGCCCTTTTGCATCGAGCGTTACTTCGTATTCCCCTAGAAAACCATTCATTTATAAGGACTTGAAACAATGCTTTGAATAATTCACACAAAATAACACTTTTTCCCACTTATCAAACTAATTTGGAAGATTTTAATTTTTCCACAGGAATTATTTTCTTTCAAAGACAATCTGGCTAAGGGTTTACCCCGGATTTTGCCAGTATTTTGAGGAATGCACCTGTGTACAATATGTGAATAGGTGTGAATAAGCGTGGATAAACCAATTCTTATACAATGCCCGAACCTGAAAAGTTTCCAGCTGACCTCCGGATCTCGGATTTCAATTATGACCTGCCGGAAGAAAGAATTGCCCGCTATCCGATGGCCGACCGCGATGCATCGAGACTGCTGATATATCGTCAGGGAGAGATCCTGGAAACCCGGTTTTCCAGCCTTGCTGAATTTCTTTCCCCGAACTGCCTGATGATTTTTAATAACAGCAAAGTGATCGGGGCGCGTCTGATTTTTAATAAGCGAACCGGCGCGCAGATAGAAATTTTTTGTCTGGAACCCGATGATCCGCACACAGATATGTATGTTGCTATGCACACAAAGGAAAAATCCCGCTGGAAATGTTTGATTGGCGGTGCTTCCAAATGGAAAAGAGGTACGGTACTCGAAAAGAAAACAGCCACACTGACCCTGCATGCGACATTCATCGAAAAAAAAACAGAGTATTTTATTGTCGAATTTTCATGGTCACCTGATTCACTTGATTTTTCGGAAGTCCTTCATTCGCTCGGCTCCATTCCCCTCCCGCCATATCTGAAACGCCAGGCGGAGACCCTCGATGCGGAAAGATATCAAACGATATATGCGAGTGAAGAAGGATCGGTGGCTGCGCCCACTGCAGGACTGCATTTTACGCCGCAGGTTTTTGATTCCCTTACGAAACGGAATATTTCCCGGCTCTATGTTACCCTTCATGTCGGCGCTGGAACCTTCATGCCGGTAAAGTCAGATCGTTTAAGCGACCACCTGATGCATGAAGAATTCATTGAAGTGGACCAGGATACCTTACAGATCCTGGTGGAAAAATTATCAGGATACATTATAGCGGTAGGAACAACAACATTGAGAACTATAGAAAGTCTTTATTGGCTGGGCGTTAAAACTTTCCGTAATAGAAATATTACCGCTTCAGAACTGACCATCGGACAATGGGACCCATACCAGAAGGATGCAGATATGAGCGTAGAAGAAGCATTGTATTCCTTACTTGAATGGATCGGCCGCCGGCCAGATAAAAAACTGATCACCCGAACGCAGTTGTTTATTGTACCGGGCTATCAATTTAAAATCATAGGCGGACTGATAACTAATTTTCACCTGCCGAAATCTACATTGCTTCTACTTGTGGGGGCCCTGATCGGTGAGGACTGGAAGAAAGTGTATCAATTCGCGCTTAAAAACGACTATCGCTTTTTAAGTTACGGAGACGGGTGTATGTTCCTTTCGGACTAAAGGGATCTCCAGCGTAAATGTGGTTCCCTTACCTACTGCGCTTTCCACCTTGATCCTGCCATGGTGGGCATCCACTACGGATTTCACATAACTCAGACCCAATCCGAATCCCTTTACATTATGGACATTTCCGGTATGTGCACGATAAAATTTTTCAAAGATCCTGCGCTGGGTTTCCTTGTTCATGCCGATACCATTGTCTTCAAGGCGGACAATGAGATTTTTTCCCGTGTTGTTTGTGGAAATTCTTATGGATGGTTTTTCGCGCGAATATTTAACGGCATTGTCAATCAGGTTGGATATCAGATTCGTAAAATGAACTTCGTCGGCTTCCACAAGATCATGACGGGCGTTGAGTTCGAGCATGATGTTTGCCTGAATCTCCTGAAACTGCAACGCAAAATTATCCATCACATGCCGGATGACATGATGCGCATGAATAGGCTGCAGGCTCAGCTGAAGTTCCTGACGGTCAATCAGCGCCGCCTGCAATATGGTTTCCACCTGCTTGTTCATCCGCCTGTTTTCCTCCTTGATAATGCTGCTGAAATATTCTGATTTGCCCCTGTCATGTACTACTTTCTCATTCCGCATGGCATCCACGGCCAGCGAAATAGTAGCCAGTGGAGTCTTGAACTCATGCGTCATATTGTTTATAAAATCATTTTTGATCTCGCTGAGTTTTTTTTGCCTCAGCAAAGTATGCACCGTTACGTAAAAAGACGTGATGATGATGAGGGTAAAAAATATCACTCCGGAAATCTTTAGCCGCATTTGTTTCATAACCACAGATTTGTAATCCGGCACTACAATTGACAGGGTTTCGAATGGGTCCGTGCTGCTGATCTCACTCGTGCTGACAACAAGCGGCAATATAGTGCTGGTGTTATGTACGGTATCTGTAAATGCCTCGAAAAAATTCGGCGATTTCATTTCATAAGTATTTGGCCCCATTGTACCATTGATCGTCATTTCCGAAAAAATGCAAAATTCAAATTTGGTATCTTTTAAACCCCGGTAGATGAATGCCTTGCGTAATTTATCCTGGATCTCATCAAAGCTGAATTTCTGGGAGACCAGGGGAGTCGGCCAAAACTCCTTAAGCGCATCGGCAGCTATCGGGTTAAATCCAGGCTTCGACCGAAGCAACTGAGAACCTAAAATCGCCGTCTGTTTATAATCAATAAGGTCCCTCGCCACATCCGTGGTTACATCAACCAGCTTATGGTGTAGCTCTTCCTGTTTATTTTCCACCATGGTGGTGATCCAGTTCCATTGGATATAGATCATGCCGACCAGTGAAACGCTGATCAAAATAAAAATTATGGAAAAGTTTTTCTTCACACAGACTGGTATTAAACCCGGAAAAAACAGAACCGGACAGGCTCACTAAGAGCCACAAATTTATTAAACAATATCCTTCGGATTAGTTAATTTACGTATATGGACAGTCCCGCCCCTGGCATACTGCTGATCGCTGACCCATTTCTTAAAGATCCCAATTTTAAAAGGTCGGTTGTGTTCCTTTGTGAGCATCAGAGCGAAGGAAGCTTTGGTTTTCTTTTGAATAAGACATACGAATATAGCCTGAAAGACCTGGTTCTCGATGCTGAGGATCTGGAAATACCTGTTTATTTCGGCGGTCCGGTGCAAACGGATACCATTCATTTTCTGCACCAGTACCCCGACCTCATTCAGGGAGGGTACGAAGTGGTGGACGGGATCTTCTGGGGAGGCGATTTTGAAAAAGCAATTTCCCTGATCCGCGCCGGCGAGATTGAGGTAAGCAAAATCCGTTTTTATATCGGCTACTCCGGATGGGCCGGAGGCCAGCTCGACGACGAACTGAAGGTAAAATCATGGCTACCGGTCAAGGCAAACCGAAAATTGATCTTTCATAAAAAAGCGGATGAAATATGGAAAGAGGCGATCAGGCTTCTCGGTGGAAATTATCTCATGATGATCAATTTCCCCACAGATCCGCAACTCAACTAAACGTGTTTTGCTCCCTCCACCAACACAGTCACCCGGTTGTGCATGACTTCTACGAATCCGCTCTGAATTTCAAACTCGGTGGTATGGGTCTTGTCGTTCAGCACTTTTATGCGGCCGGTTTTTAATGCGCTCACGAGCGGCGCATGCTTGTCAAGCACTTCAAATGAACCTGAAACGCCGGGCAACTGCACACCATAAACGGCGTCGCTGAATAATTTGCGTTCCGGAGTGAGGATTTCAAGATTCATGGGAGAAATTTGAAAATTTGAAAATTTGAAAATTTGAAAATTTTGGATGAGCGGCTTTCCTCATTTACTCATTTTCAAATTATCAAATTTTCAAATTATTAGATTTACGAAGTTCACGCTTCAAGCGACTACCCCTGCGCCTGCGCCATCAGCTTTCTACCTTTCTCGATAGCATCATCAATGGTCCCTACCAGGTTAAAAGCAGCTTCGGGATACTCATCCGTTTCACCATCCATGATCATATTGAATCCGCGAATGGTTTCTTCAATTGGCACCAACACGCCTTTCAAACCGGTAAATGCTTCAGCAACATGAAATGGCTGGGAGAGAAAACGCTGCACTTTGCGGGCCCGCTTCACGATCAACTGGTCTTCATCACTTAATTCATCCAAACCGAGAATGGCAATGATATCCTGTAATTCTTTATATCTCTGAAGGGTTAGTTTTACGCGGTTGGCACAATCGTAATGGGCATCACCTACAATTAGCGGGCTCAGGATCCGGGATGTGGAATCGAGCGGATTCACGGCTGGATAAATTCCCAGATCTGCAATCTTTCGGTCCAGGACCGTAGTCGCATCAAGATGGGCAAATGTGGTTGCAGGAGCAGGATCGGTGAGATCATCCGCCGGAACATATACGGCCTGAACGGAAGTGATGGAACCATTTTTTGTAGAGGTGATCCTTTCCTGCATCAATCCCATTTCCGTAGCCAGCGTTGGCTGGTACCCCACCGCAGAAGGCATACGACCCAACAGGGCGGATACTTCTGACCCAGCCTGGGTGAAGCGGAAGATATTGTCAACAAAAAATAAGATATCACGTCCCTGGCCCTTCCCATCTCCGTCCCGGTAATATTCCGCGACGGTCAATCCGCTCAGCGCAACACGGGCGCGGGCTCCGGGAGGCTCATTCATCTGGCCAAATACAAAAGTGGCTTTGGATTCGGACAACTCTTTCATATCTACTTTTGAAAGATCCCATCCGCCATTTTCCATGCTATGTTTGAAATGGTCGCCGTATTTCATGATACCGGCCTCGATCATTTCCCTCATCAGGTCATTTCCCTCACGTGTTCGCTCACCTACACCGGCAAATACAGATACACCTGCGTAGGTTTTGGCGATATTATTAATCAGTTCCTGAATCAATACGGTTTTCCCTACTCCGGCGCCCCCAAAAAGACCGATTTTCCCTCCTTTTGCATAGGGTTCAATTAAGTCAATGACCTTAATACCGGTAAACAGCACTTCCGTGCTTACGCTGAGGTTCTCAAAAGCTGGTGGCTTGCTGTGGATCGGGCGGCCATTCACTTTCGAAACTGCCGGCAATCCGTCAATCGGATCTCCGGTTACATTAAACAGCCTGCCCCTAATTGCTTCTCCCACGGGCATGGTGATGGCCAAACCAGTATCCAGCACTTCTAAACCGCGCTTCAAGCCCTCGGTACCGTCCATTGCGATACAGCGCACACTATCCTCGCCCAGATGCTGCTGAACTTCCAGCACCAGGGTATCCCCGCCCGGCTTCCTGAGTTCCAGGGCATTGTATATTTCAGGTAGCTTTTCATGAAACTGCACGTCAACAACTGCACCGATAATCTGCTTGATTTTGCCTGCATTTGGCATAGAGAATTATTTAAATGTGTCTCCTTAAAATCGGCTGCAAAGGTAAGTGACACCTGCCAGAAATCCGCAATGAAAAATGCCGAAATTGAAAATAAATACGTTCTGAAAATTTTCCATCACCCGGCTCTTCTCATTTGAACTATTTTTGCCGCGCTTAATGCCTTCATGATGCAATTAACACAGGTTCAGAATGCTGCCCAGGCCCGGGATTTCATTGCCGTGAATGTCGAATTGCTGTGTGGGTTTCCCGGCTATATCCGGCCCCTCGATCAGGATATAAACCAGGTCTTTGACCCGGTAAAAAACAAGTCATTCCGCCAGGGTGAATGTGCACGATGGATCTTATTCTCGGACCACGGCAAAAAAATCGGCAGGATCGCCGCATTTGTAAATAAGAAATATAAGACGAAGGGGGATGAATTTCCTGTTGGCGGTATAGGTTTCTTTGATTGCATCCAAGATCGCATGGCGGCTGATATGCTATTCGACGTGGCCCGGCATTGGCTGATGCAAAGGGGCATGGAAGCTATGGACGGTCCGATTAATTTCGGCGAGCGCGATACCTGGTGGGGGCTACTGACCCAGGGATTTCATGAACCCCTGTACCGAATGAATTTCAATCCGCCTTATTATCAGGACCTTTTTGAAAATTATGGATTCAGTGTATTTTTCCACCAGCTCTGTTTTAGCCTGGACCCGCAAAAAAAGATTATTGGAAAGGTCCAGCAGCGACACGACTCGATCAGCCAGGACCCGGCCTTCTCAGCCCGTCAGATCGAGTTGGGCAGGTTGCATAAGTATGCCCTCGATTTTACTGAAATCTATAATAAGGCCTGGGCCGGCCACGGTGGCATGAAACATATGCGCGTGGAACAGGTGGATCATCTATTCAGGGAAATGAAAGCGGTGATTGACCCGAAGCTGTTGTGGTTTGCATATCACGATGATAAGCCCGTTGCGATGTTTGTGAATATTCCGGATCTGAACCAATGGTTTAAATATATGAATGGAAAATTCGGACTGCTGAATAAACTTAAATTCCTGTGGATAAAAAAGACAAAGCCGAATAAAAAATTCACAGGCATCGTTTTTGGTATCGTACCGGAGTTCCAGGGAACAGGTGTCGATTCTTTTATGATCGTTGAAGCGGAGAAAATTGTCCGCCTAACCCACTATACCGAATATGAAATGCAATGGATCGGTGATTTCAATCCCAAGATGATTAATCTCATCAGGGGCCTTGGAGATACCTACCAAAGCAGGCAGCTCAGCACGTATAGATATATCTTTGATCGTACCAGGGAATTTAAAAGGCATCCCATCTTCTAAAACTTCATTATTATTGCAGCGAAAAGATAGCAGGAGGCAGCCTGGATATGAATAAATTTATCGTTTCCGCGAGAAAATACAGACCGCAACTTTTTTCAACCGTCGTGGGTCAGTCGCATATTACCACCACCCTGAAAAACGCCATCCGTAACCATCAGCTCGCACATGCTTTTTTATTTTGCGGGCCCCGCGGCGTGGGTAAGACCACCTGTGCCCGCATACTTGCAAAAGCCATAAATTGTGAAAACCCAGCTGCTGATGGGGAAGCATGCAATCAATGCCCCTCCTGCATTTCCTTTAACGAAGGCACCTCCCTGAATATCCATGAACTCGATGCAGCCAGTAACAACTCTGTGGATGATATCCGTTCGCTGGTGGAACAGGTTCGCTTTGCACCCCAACCCGGCAAATACAAGGTATATATCATTGATGAAGTACACATGCTCAGTTCAGCTGCTTTCAATGCGTTTTTGAAAACACTGGAGGAACCGCCTCCCTATGCCATTTTCATCCTTGCCACAACAGAAAAGCACAAGATCCTTCCAACCATCCTCAGCCGCTGCCAGGTTTTTGATTTCAAACGCATTACCAATCAGGATATCATGGATCACCTGGAGGAGATCTGCTTAAAGGAAAATATCACGTGGGACAAATCGGCCATAGAAATGATCGCGCAAAAAAGCGAAGGCTGCATGCGCGATGCACTCAGCATCATGGATAAAATGGCCAGCTTCTCAGATGGAAAAATCAGCTATCAGGATGCGCTCGAACATTTGAATATTCTTGATGCCGTATATTATTTCAAATTGATGGATGCGATCCGCGGACAAAATCTTGCTGATGCCCTGCTGATTTATGATGAGATCAACCGGAAGGGATTTGAAGGCGACCTGCTCCTGGATGGCATTGCGGAATTTATCCGAAACCTGCTCATCTGCAAAGATGAAAAAGCTGCAAGCCTGCTGGAAGTTGTTGGCGAATTCAAAGAAAAATATATTTCCACCGCCCAAAAAACGGAAGCCGGTTTTCTGATCAGCGCACTGAATGTGCTGAATGAATCTGAAATGCATTATAAGACCGCCCGGAATAAAAGACTGCATGTGGAACTTGCCCTGATCAAACTGGCTTATCTGGATCAGGCGATTCATCTGATGGACCCGGCCGGAGATAAAAAAAAAGGAACTGAATTCGTAAGACCGGTTGCCTATCGGACAATCCCCCCTCTTGAAATCAGGGAGAAAAAATCCATGGCCATACAGAACCCGGATTCAATGAAACCCGACGCCCAGTCGGACCCTGAACCCAAACAACAACCCCGGCTGATTATTGAGGAACCAGTTGAAAAACCATTGACCGTTCCCGCCGGAATCCCCAATTCGCCCTCTACGAGCCTGGGTACTCTATCCAAGATCCGTCAGCAGGTCCTTAACCGCAAGCACACGGATGCGACCGACCGGCCAAAGCCCCTGGAGCCCGGTTTGTTACAGCTCACATGGAACCAGTTCACCGGGAATCTCAGGGAAAACAAACACGCATCATCGCAGAGCTTTGAGGGTGCTGTTCTGAATATAATTGACGAACAAAGCTTTGAGATACTCACCAATAATATCCTCGAACAGCGTTTCATTGAACAGGAAAAAAGGAATCTTTCGGATTTGCTGCAACAAGTTTTCAATAACAAAAATCTTTCTTTCTCCGTATCCGTCCGGGAAAATGGAAACCAGCATATCCATCAGGATAAAACACTGAGCAAAAGGGAACAGTTCCAGCAAATGGCCGAACAATATCCGCTCCTGAAGGAATTAAAAGACAGACTGAAACTGGAACTGGACTATTAGAAAATGGATGATCCTCAACCCCGGACAGGATAAAAATCATTTTCTTACATATGCTAAAAATCTTCTAATTTGACCCGCCTGTATTGGCTGGCTCGCTTTTTCGCGGGAACTTTATCAACTTTTTATGGCCGGAAATTTTACAACCCAGGTTTTTCAAACCAGTTCATCCTCGCGTTGGTCGCGGTTTAAATGGAGCAGCCGCCTCGTAGCCCTTTTTATGGTGCTGGGAATAATAGTAATCGTCCTCACCATGACCCGTGTTTACATGCCTACCCTTCCCAATATGATCAGTGTGAAAGAAAAGGAAGTTTTGCTGGACAGTTCCGGATGGCTCTTCAGCAAGAGCAGGATCGGCCGCCAATATGGAGGCTTCCGTAAATACATCAATGAAAAGGAAGCCTATAAAGCCGGAGGCTATCCGATATCAAAAAAATTCCGAAAGAAAAACGGGATCATCGTGCAGGCGGATTCCAGTTTTTATTCCTTTAAGAAATTTGGCGCTGGAATCCGCGCGGCTTTTTATGTGAATTGGTCGCCTGCCTCCTTCACTTCCCTTGAACAAAACATTGCCAGGCTGAATTTGGTGTTACCGGAATGGTTTTTTCTGGATGCCAACGCGGATACCCTTACTTCATCCATTGACAAAAAAGCACTAGACATCATGAGCAAGGCGGGCGTGAAGATCGTGCCTATGCTGACGAATAATGTTAACCAGACCGTCCGGGGAGACGTGGTCCATCGCATTCTCACCGATCCGGAAAAAAAAGAATAGCGGATCAGTGATATCCTCCGGATGTTGGATACCTACAAGCTGGATGG
>JANWIY010000186.1 GCA_025449645.1 Chitinophagaceae bacterium
AGACAGATATGAATGCGGTCGTCGACAATGCGTCCACCGATCTGAAAAAGGAAGTAGATGATTTTGTGAATGCCAAATTGGACAGTGCCAAGCAACAGTTGCACAATCCTGAAGCTCCTGCCAAAAAACAGTTATTCGTGCAGGCTTCCTATAAATCGAAGAGCCATCTGAAATCAAAAAAGAATCACAGGTCTGCGCATAAGGACTTAGTGCATACGAAATCAAAGAAAAAACAAAAGAATTCGAGAAAGTATTATTCAACATCCCTGAAGAAAGGGAAAAGTATAGCAAGCAATAGCAGGAGGTAGTGTATTCAATCACTATCATTCTGCTGTTGTCTCTGCCAATATTTTCTCAAAGCATTGACTGTTTTCGACGTTTTGATATTGGCCGAAGTTCGGTATTATCCTATATCCGCTTTTTTTATAAAGTTCGATAGCTTCCGGTTGTTTTTTGCCTGTTTCCAGCAGGCATTTTTTATTTCCTGATTCCAGGGCCCATCGCTCCAGCTCTTTTAAGATTATAGTGGCAATGCCCTCTCCCCGCCTGTTTGGCAATACATACATTCTTTTAACTTCCATTGTACCGGGGGAATATTCCTTAATTGCTCCGCAACCAACAGGGATCTCATCGTCATAAGCAACGATCGCATGTTTTATCATGTCGATTTTATTGAATTGGGCGTAAAAGGAATGGTCCGCTCCGTCACGGATGCTTAAATCTACATCAAGCTCTCTGACGAGTTTTTGAAACTGGTCACTTTGAGAATTTGTCCTGATACAATGAATCATTTTGCTATGCTTTGGCCGTAGTTAAGCGTATTTTCTTTCAGAATCCATAACCCATAACCCATAATCCATAATCCATAACTCATAACTCCTCATCTGCAATATTCATACAACACCTCAATAAACAACAACCCGACAGTTGCACCCGCGTCCTGTTTACCGATGCTGCTGTCCTGATAATATGCAGCGCGCCCATGCTGCGCTTTCATCTGATTCGATTCTTCCATTCCGCGGTTGGCCGCTGTATAAGCTTCTGCGATTCCTTCTTTCAGGGATTTATTATTTCTTTGCGCTTGAAGTAAAGATTGCGCCGCCGGATAAAGTGTATCGATGATTGTTTTGTTACCTGGTTTTGATTTTCCTCTTTCCAATATTCCATTCACAAATGCATCCATGAATCCTGCAAGTTCTCCGGTACCCAGGCTCTCAATATCGCCGATGGCTTTGCCTCCGCGCATGTAGCCTGTTGCCATCAGGGTTCCCATAGTTGAAGGCGCAGCTTTGGCCATCGCCATTCCCAGTTTTATTAATAATTTCCCTGGTAAGATTTCTGCTGACCGCTCCGCTTCATCCTTTGCGGCGGTAAAAGCCTTGCTCATCGTTATGCCCAGATCACCATCACCCATGGCACTGTCCAGTTCGATCAAATAATCCCTTTTTGCATCCATTTTTATTTTCAGGTTCCGGACAATGGACCTGATATCTTCGATATTCAAACGCTCCATGATCTCATAGTTGAAACTGTGCAAAGAACGGTGAACTGGCCTGGCTTGAGAGCAGGCGTTTCAGTTCATCGTCCAGCTTCAGCAGGGAAACAGATGCACCCGCCATTTCCATGCTGGTAGCAAACTCGCCGATATAAGTATTGTAAACGGATATGCCCTCCTTCTTCAAAATCTGCTGAACTTTCCGGTATAGAATATAGAGTTCTTCCTTTGGTGTGGCGCCCAGGCCGTTTACCAGTACAGAAACTTCGTCGCCCTTTTTATAAGGAAGATCTTCCAGTATCCGCTTCATTATCTGATCAATGATCTCATCCGATTTTAACAGCGGCCCGCGATGGATTCCCGGTTCACCGTGAATTCCCATACCTATTTCCATTTCATTGTCGCCGATCGTGAAAGATGGCCTGCCTACTTCAGGTACGATGCAGGGGGTCAGCGCGACACCCATCGTACGGACATGCGCACACGCTTTTTGAGCGACCCTCTTTACTTCTTCAAGGGAAGCCAGAGCATCCGCCATGGCGCCGGCAATTTTATAGACAAAGAAAATTCCTGCAACACCTCTTCGCTTTCCTTCCTCACCCTTGGGAGCTGAAGCCACGTCCTCGCCGGCAACAACCTGCTGAACTTTGATGTCCTCCATTTCGGCCATCTCGGCTGCCATATCAAAATTCATTATGTCACCGCCATAATTTCCATAGATGTACAGTACCCCCGCGCCACTGTCGATCGCCTTTGTCACTTCCAGCATCTGGTCTGCGCTTGGCGATTGAAAAACGCCTCCCACTGCGCATCCATCCAGTAATCCCTCACCAACATATCCCAGGAACAAAGGCAGATGACCAGATCCGCCTCCGGTTGCAATGCCTACTTTTCCTTTTTTCTTATTACCGGCTTTAATGATGCATCGCAAATCATCCGCAGCATACGCAAGCTTGTCAGGATGTGCCGCCAATATGCCCTCAATCATTTCATCTACAAAATGTTCGGGATCATTCATGAATTTTTTCATTGCCTCGAATTTTAAATATTAGTATGGTTGAATTGATTAATTTGATTTCGCGCTGATCAGAAGAGAAAGTCCAAGCAAATAAAAAAAGAACATGGCCGCCAATAATTTATTTACGCTTTTCGGAGCCTTCTGGAATTCTTTCCAGACAAAAACTCCCCATACCACGGCTACCATGGTCGCCCCCTGCCCGAGACCATAGGAAATAGCTGTTCCCGCTTTATCTGCTGCCAGGGTCATCAGCGAAAAGCCCAGACACCACACCAGTCCTCCTGCCACACCAACGACATGATCCCTTGACGAACCCTTATGAAAATAGTCAGCAAAGCTAACCGGCTCACCGCGCAGGGGTTTGCGCATGAAGTAATAATTCCAGATGAAGGAAGAAAGAAACAAGCCTGTTGAAAACATGACGATGGCAGTATACGGAGTGAGCTTACCGGCCTCAGGCACAATTAAATTGACTGATATCGAGCTCACCAGGATAGGGTAGAAAAATCCCATGAAGATGCCGGTTAAAACAGAAAGCACAATGCCCAGAATAACTGATTTTTTTCCGTCGGACGGGATCCTGCTGTAGGCAATGCCATCCAGTACAATGGCTATCACGACAGCCGCCAGTCCGCTGAAAATTAATACCGGATTGCCCAGAGGTTTGGCAATGTATCCGAAGATGACGCCCAGCACAAGGGCCAGTCCGACCCCAATGGGAAAAGCAATAGCCATTCCCGCAATATCAATCACCGTCACCAGTAAAACATTTGATAAATTAAAAATGACTCCTGCCAGGAGCGCATAACACAGGAATTTACCATCCGCCTGCGTGATATCATTCAGAAATGAGCGGCCTCCGGTTCCGGTGCTTCCCAGGGTAAGGGCAAGCAACAAAGAGAAGATCAGAACACCCAGGGCATAGTCCCAGTAATATAGCTGGAACACCCAGTTTTTCCCTGTCAGTTTCATCGTGTTGGCCCATGATCCCCAGCAGAGCATGGTTATAACGCACATGATTACTGCGGTAGAATAGGACTCAATAATTACCATAAGCCGGAGTTTGGGATTTTATATAATAAATTATCCAGAAAGTTAGCATTTTGTAAAATGCATCACCGTCTAATCGGCAAAAAGCCGATGATGTAGTAGTAAAGATGTAGTATAAGCAATACCCTTAAGCGGGTATGAACTAAATGGACAGTAAAACTAAGGAAACAAACATCGATTTTAATCAACTTATCCCTAAATAAAATAATTTGCAGGCGGATCAGGAATCTTAATTATGGAAAAGAAACGATGCCTCTGGCCAGGGGAAGATGCCCTGATGATTCAATACCACGATGAGGAGTGGGGTATTCCGGTTCACGAGGACCGGAAGTTATTTGAATTCCTCGTATTGGATGCTTTTCAGGCGGGATTGAGCTGGCGAACGGTTTTATATAAACGCCCGGCCTTTCGCAAGGCATTTGCAAATTTTGATGCGAAGAAGGTCGCCTCATTTGACGACGCCAAAATCGAAAGCCTTATGCAGGATGCAGGTATTATCCGAAACCGGCTAAAAATAAATGCAACGGTCACCAACGCACAATTATTTCTGGAAGTTCAAAAGGAATTTGGATCGTTCGACAAATATATATGGCAGTTTACCAATGGTAAAACGGTCAATAACAAATTGAAAGATCAGAGAAATATTCCGGCATACAGTCCTGAATCGGATGCAATGAGCGCCGACCTTCGCAAACGGGGCTTTAAGTTTGCAGGAACTACAATTTGCTATGCTTTTATGCAGGCCGCAGGTATGGTTAATGATCATCTTACTTCCTGCTTTTTGCATAAGCGCTGAAGTTTCGAACAAAGAATCTAATCGGGACTCCTTTGGAAATAATACTTATTTTTATTTTCAATCTTCCAACATGATAAATATCCACTTCCAATTCTGCCTGCTTGCCGCAAGCTTTTCAATTGCTGCCCCGGGTTTTTCCCAGAAAGCGGACCAGTTAAAATTAAAGGACTATCATCCCGTCTCGATTTACAATACACCCCAGGTAAAAATTGAAAAAGCAAAATACCCCGTTATAGATTTTCATTCCCACGACTATCCGAAATCGGATGCCGGAGTGGATGCATGGGTGAAGACCATGGATGAAACGGGAATTGCGAAAATCATGATCCTTACCTATTCTACCGGCGCAAGATTTGATTCGCTGGTGGAAAAATATGGGAGGTTTAAGGACCGGTTCGAAGTCTGGTGTGGCTTTGACTATACAGGCTACGATAAGCCGGGATGGCAGCAACATGCAATTGAAGAACTCGTACGGTGTCATAATAAAGGAGCCGTGGGCGTTGGTGAATTAGGAGATAAAGGATTGGGAGAATTGTATTCCCGGCCAGTGCCCGGCTATGGATTGCATATTGACGATCCCCGCATGAAGCCACTGCTCGCAAAATGCGCAGAATTGCATATGCCGGTCAGCATACATGTCGCGGAAGACGCATGGATGTATCTTCCCGCGGATTCGCTCAATGATGGCCTGATGAATGCGGCAACCTGGAAAGTGGATTTATCGAAAAAGGGAATATTAAACCATGACCAGTTGGTTGCCACATTGGAGAATGCTGTAAGAGAAAATCCGAAAACGATTTTTATCGCCTGCCACCTGGCGAACTGCTGTTCAGATCTGAGCGTGCTGGCAAGACTATTCGACACCTATCCGAACCTCTATGCGGATATCGCGGCGCGCTACGGTGAGATTTCCCCCATACCAAGATATACCAAGGCATTTATGGAAAAATATGCCGACAGGCTGGTATATGGAACTGATATGGGCGATTCC
>JANWIY010000187.1 GCA_025449645.1 Chitinophagaceae bacterium
GGTAGATTGGAAAAAATATATTCAGGGAATGCCCGACGAGCATTATGATCCCAAGAAATTTTTCTGGTGGAGGAATTACCGCGCCTTTGGCACCGGTGTGGCGGGCGATCTGTTTGTCCACCTGCTTTCCGGAATCCATGTGATCACGAGTTCAAAAGGCCCGGAGAAAATCTATACGTCGGGCCAGTTATGTTACTGGAAAGACGGTCGCGATGTTCCGGATGTGATGACCGGAGTGATTCAATATCCGGCAACCGAAGAGCATCCTGAGTTTCAGGTTATGCTGCGTGTGAACTTCATCAGCGGGAATAATGAATCGGGAGGAACCACATTCATCGGATCGGAAGGCGTCATGTCCATGGAGGGAAACGGATTCAGGATCCGCCACCATAAAATGTCCAAGGCGCCCGGTATCGGGGGATGGGATGCGCTGACGACCTATCCCAAATCCATGCAGGAAGAATTATTGAAAAGGTATAATCAGAAATATTCTGCGGATGACCAGCGAGATCAGTCGGGTTCGGATACCGTATTCAGTGCACCGGATGGATATGATGAGCATGTGGAACATTTCGCACATTTTTTTGATGGCGTCAGGAATGGTACACATGTAGTGGAGGATCCGGTGTTTGGTTTCCGCGCAGCGGCGCCTTGTCTCGCTGCCAATGAAAGTTATTTCCAAAATAAAATCATCCGTTGGGATCCGGTCAATATGAAGTTGATATCCTGACCGCAACTCATTATGGAAAAATTTTATCGCTACGAAGATCTCTGGAGATTTACAAAAGATGTTTTTTGCAGCATGGCTTGTTCCGCGCATGATGCTGAACTTGCGGCGACCTGCCTATTGCGGGCTGATCTGCGGGGAATTGATTCCCATGGCGTGGCTCGTCTGAATGGTTATGTCAGGCTTTGGGAAGCCAAACGTGCAAATACCCGGCCGCAGATGGAAGTCGTTCATGAAACTCCATCTACGGCCGTGCTCGATGGTGACAGCGGCCTTGGATTGGTCGTCGCTCCCTTCGCCATGGATCTGGCCATTCGTAAGGCAAAAAATGTTGGATCAGGGTGGGTCGCGGTAAGGAATTCAAATCATTTTGGCATTGCAGCCCATCACGCAATGAGAGCTGTTGATGAGGAAATGATTGGTATCGTCATGACGAATGCCAGCGCCCTTGTAGCTCCGACTTTTTCCATTGAGCGCCTGCTCGGCACCAACCCGATCTGTGTAGCCATTCCTTCCGGCGACGAACCTCCTTTTGTTGCAGACCTCGCCACTTCCACTGCGGCCAATGGTAAATTGGAGATCCTGCAACGCAAAAACGAGCAGGCACCGAGAGGATGGATTCAGGATAAGGACGGAAATATCTCTATAAATCCGCACGAACTAAAAGCGGGAGGCGCCCTGTTACCCCTTGGCAGTGACCGCGAACATGGAAGCCATAAGGGGTATGCGCTTGGTGCCCTCGTGGATATATTTTCAGGGGTCCTTAGTGGCGCAAATTTCGGTCCCTGGGTGCCACCATTTCCGTCCTATGTTGCAATTCCGGAAAATATGCCGGGCAAAGGGATAGGTCATTTTTTTGGCGCCATTCGCATCGACGGATTCCGGAAAGCCGATGAGTTTAAAAGGGATATGGACCAGTGGCTGGCCCGGTTCCGGAATGCCATTCCGGCCAAAGGTCACGAAAAAGTGCTTGTTCCGGGAGATCCGGAAAGGGAAATGGAAGTCATACGAAGAAAAATGGGCATTCCGCTGCTGCATGCCGTGGCAGAAAACCTTGATTATCTGGCCGGGAATTTTAAAATTCTTCCCGTCTCCTGATCCGATTTGGCAAGCCGGACAATATTTCTGCACCATATAAGTTATTACACCTACCTGCAGGTTTCTATTACACTGACTTGCAGATTTTTCTGAAAGCGTGAACCTGGTTCCTCCCTGAACTTATTTATCGCATTTTTGCTGCAGAGTGTAATCGAAAGCCAGGGTCGCAGCACAATAACTTCAGCCATAAATCAATTTCGGAAAGAGTTTCTCTAAATGGGAAAAACCAACTAGGAAAATTGTGTGTAAATGATTGGGAATCAGATGGATTATGTTTGGTATAGCAATTGGAACTCCTATGATGTCTAAACCGACTCTTATGAAAAAAGTCAATAACCCTACTGTGCAACCGAACAGTAAACATATAAAGAGGACACTTGCCTTTATCGCAGGTTTCTGCTCGCTGCTGCTTGCCTCAATTCCGGGTTTTTCCCAGAATTGCCCGAACAGCGGAACTTTTAGCCTTAGCGCTAACGAGAACACCTATTATCCAGGTACCCAGGCAACGGTAGCCGTAGGGGCCACTTCGATCACATTAGGTGCTGCAGGTGCAGGTGCAAATTTTGGAAATACTCCAATCGCTGTTGGTGATTTAGTTTTGGTTATACAAATGCAGGGAGCTCAGCTGAACATACCTGCCTCATCTACCAGCGCATTGTATGGCGGAAATACCGCAGGTCTCGGAAGTGGATTTATTACTACCAACCTGCTTGCCGGTAATATGGAATTTGCGGTGGCTACGAATGCGGTGCCGATTCTGGGTGGTACCTTGAATATCGCATCCGGACTTACCTATGCATATGCGCACGCAGCATATGGAGCAACCGGTCAGTATACGTACCAGGTTATCCGCGTCTCTTCGCATTTTAATATACAGCTTACTGCTACAATCAATACTCCTCAATGGAATGGTTCTGTTGGTGGCGTAACGGTGGTCAGTGCGGTCAATCAACTTGATTTTAACGGACAAAAAATTAATGCATTGGGAGCAGGATTCCGTGGTGGTGCCGGGCGTAAACTCGGTGGTGCAGCGGGAACAAACCAAACTGATTTTTATACCTTGTCTACAACGAACGCGAACGGCAGCAAGGCTGAAGGGATTGCCGGCACTCCAAAATACCTGAATGTAAATAACGTGCTTGTAAATACTGGAGTTGAAGGTTATCCAAGCGGAAGCTATGCCAGGGGTGCTCCAGGCAATGCCGGCGGTGGAGGAACCGATAGTGATCCCACGTCCAATGACCAGAACTCAGGTGGCGGTGGCGGTGGTAACGGAGGTGCCGGAGGTTTAGGCGGTAATGGCTGGTTTTCATTCGGATTTACCGGAGGCCGTGGGGGAAATCGTTTCGCAACTTCAGGTCCCAATACAACTTATTATAGTCCGAACCGTCTGATCATGGGTGGTGGAGGCGGTGCAGGTTCAACAAATGATGGTACAGGTATTTTTGCCAATGGATTTTCCAGCAGCGGTGCCACTGGTGGCGGGCTGGTGATCGTGAATGCCCTAACCATTATCGGAGCTGGTACTGTTGATGTAACCGGTGCTCATCTTGAAGATAGTGTTCGCATTGACGGATCTGGCGGTGGTGGTGGCGGTGGTAGTGTGCTGATCTATGCCAGCAGTGGCCAGGGAGGTATCACGGCAACAGCCGACGGCGGTAATGGTTCAAACAACTATCCCATAGGATTGGGTGCTACCCAGCATGGTCCAGGCGGTGGTGGTGGCGGCGGTGTAATATATTCAAACGCTGCCCTGAATATTGCATCATCGGTGAATCCTGGTACGGCTGGTATAAGTTATGGTGTTTCTGCTACAAATACCTTTGGTGCCGCAGACGGTAATATCGGCGTGCTTACGCAAACATTCCCATTCGCACAGCTGCCTCCGAATATGCAGATTTGTCAAATAACCGTTTTACCGGTTACGATCATTGATTTTAATGCATCCTATGTTTCTGCCAATAATGTGAAAGTTGCATGGTCCACAACCAACGAAATCAATGCAGCTTATTTTGAAGTGGAAAGAAGTACAAACGCTACAGATTTCATCAGCGTAGGCCAGGTAAATGTCAGCGAGTCTTCAAATCCGATTCATAACTATTCAATAAACGACCAGCTTTATAATATCGATGCAAATATTATTTATTACCGCCTTCGGATTGTTGACCAGGATGGAAAATTTGTTTATAGCAGGATTGTTCCCGTGAAACTGGATCAGCCTGAAACAAATGTTTCTGTTTACCCGAATCCGGTTGACAGCTATACAATCCTCAACCTGTATTCGAATGCACAATCTACCGGTGTAATCCGTGTGATAGATAATTCAGGCAGACAGATCATGACGAAATCCATTTCCGTGAGTAATGGTAATAACAGCATCATGATCGATCAGCTGGGTAATTTGCCGCGGGGGATGTATGTTGTACAGGTTCTGTTGAACAATACCCTGTATAATCAGAAGTTGATGAAGAAATAAAGTAAAAAGTAATAATTAAAAAGTAAAAAAGTAGTTTATATGAAACGCCCCGGAGGTATAAAAACCGCCGGGGCGTTCCTATTTTAAAGAATTTCTAAAACCGCACGCTTTTTCAGCCTTTCCCGATTTGTAATTCATCAACCTGTATCTTTGCCATCCCAAAAAATCAGGCAGATGAAAGTAATGAAATTCGGAGGCACTTCGGTGGGAAAACCGGAGCGTATGCACGATGTGGCCAGGCTTATCAATGCCGATCCTGAAAGAAAGATCGTCGTGTTGAGTGCGCTCAGCGGAACGACGAATGCCCTGGTGGAGATTGGACAGGCTGCTGCAGGCTTTCAACGTGAACAGGCGCAGGTACTCATAAATAAACTGGCCAATCATTATCATGCTTTCATCCGCCAGTTGCTGAAAACGGATGCGAGTCAGCAGATTGCTCTTGAGATCATCAAAGAGCATTTTGAATTTCTCAGCATCATCCTGCGCATTTCATTTAGCGAATCATTGAATAAGGATATTCTTGCCCAGGGTGAGCTTCTATCCACCAAACTGTTTAGCGTATATCTCGAAGAGCAGGGAATACCGCATGTATTGCTGCCTGCACTGGAATTCATGAGTATTGATGCAGAAGATGAGCCCCAACTGTTGCCGATACGGAACAGACTTACGCAGTTGCTATCCAGATATGCTGATACCAGTCTGTTTATTACCCAGGGATATATATGCAGAAATTCCAAAGGGGAGGTAGACAATCTGAAAAGAGGAGGCAGTGATTATACAGCATCGCTGATAGCGGCAGCAATCCGGGCTTCTGTCTGCGAGATATGGACGGATATTGACGGGATGCACAACAATGATCCTCGCATAGTAAAAAAAACCATTGCGGTGGAGCAGCTCAGCTTCGATGAGGCGGCAGAGCTGGCTTATTTCGGAGCAAAAATTTTACATCCCACCTGCATCTGGCCGGCGCAGCAGGAAAATGTTCCTGTAAAACTCCTTAATACCATGCAGCCAGCAGCTCCTGGCACGGTTATTCAAAAAGCGCCATCTGCATCGGGCGTAAAAGCCATCGCGGCCAAAGACGGGATCATTGCGATCAATATCAAGAGCAGCCGCATGTTGCTGGCTTACGGATTCCTGCGAAAAATATTTGAAGTGTTCGAAAAATATAAAACCTCAATCGATATGGTGACCACTTCTGAAGTGGCTGTTTCTGTTACGATCGATAATGGCACTAACCTGAAAAGAATATTAAGGGAACTGGAACCATTCGGAACCACGGAAGTGGAGAACGATCAGACGATCGTTTCCATTGTGGGAAATGAAATCGCGGAAACCAAAGATGTTCTCGGAAAGATATTCGAAGGCCTTACCGAGGTGCCCGTGCGTATGGTGAGCTACGGTGGAAGTAAACACAATGTTTCCGTTCTTATTCCTTCAGGCTTTAAAATAAAAACTTTGCAGGCGCTGAATAGGAAATTGTTTGGATTGGAATAAAGGGTTGATGGTTGATAGTTGATTATAGAAAAGTTGATGGTTGATAGTTGATGGTTGATGGATCTCAGGTGCGAATCTCGAACTAAAGTCCATCAACCATCAACTATCAACCATCAACTGTACTAAATGCTGAATGAACCCCAATAAAAAATCCCTCCGAAGGAAGGATTTTTGAAATACTTTATATGTGGGTAGATTAATAATCTCTGTCGAATCCGCCGCCACCGCCGTTACCACGGTTATAGCCGCCCTTCTTGTAACCA
>JANWIY010000188.1 GCA_025449645.1 Chitinophagaceae bacterium
ATTGATACTGGCGCCTGCGCCATATGTTGGTATGCCTTCCATTTTAATGCAGGATAAGCTTTTTTCAGGAGAAAAGAATTCCCCTGAAATGAGTCAACACCGTATTTATATTCACCTGCTTAATCCGCGCGAACATCCGGACGACAGTCGTCGTTTTGTACAACCACCTGACTGGCCGACCTTTGACAATACAACACACTTCACTTCTTTGAGAAAATTCCGTATCGAGGAAAATCGCATTGTTCATTATAATACCGACTTGGATATTTATACAAAAGTATATGAACTGGGAGATGTGATCTGGCCCTTTCACGATTTTCTGTCTGCCGACAACCTTCCGGTCTTTATAGACGAATTGAAAAAAAGAGACTTGTTTTTATTTGACATTTGGGGATACGTGCCGGGCTCTGGTCCCGGAGAGTGGGAGCAATACAAATTATCGCCCGGCATTTCTCATCTGGTTAATTCAAAATTGGGTGATCATTGGCTGGGTATGGATAATGGTGAGCAGGATGGCCGTTATATTGGAGGCTATGCATCACAAATGTATCCCCGGTCAGCCGGCCGTCTGCAACAATACCTGAACTTTCAGCAGCATTTTGAGCGGCTTACGGATGACCTGGGAAATAAAATAGCAACACTTGTTTCTCTTAATTACGGTCATTATTTCCTGAAAGAAGGGGTATATACGCTGATCGGTGCAGAAACGGCCCAGGCGCTCCCTAATGGACAAGTTTTTTACGCATTCATTCGCGGTGCCGGAAAACAATATGGCGTTCCCTGGTTTGGTAATTCCTCGGTGTATAACAGATGGAGTTATAAAACATACGATGTTGAAGGTCCTGACTATGGTCCTGCTAAAGGAACAAGCTTAAGCCTGATGAAACGGCTGATGTATAGTCATATCCTGTATAACTCCATGATCGTTGGTTTTGAATCAGACCAATTGTATGCCGAAAAGATAAAGACTTCTGCAGGAGCAAACGGTAAAGAAGATGCGCTTACTCCCATAGGTCATATACAACGAAGCGCTGTTCGATGGGTGCGCGAGACCGGACAACCCGGAGTGATGTATACCCCGGTGGCGCTTATGCTGGATTTTTTCGCTGGGTGGACGTTCCCAAGGCATTTGTATTCTTCCAATATTTACCGGGTATGGGGCAATCTGCCTTACCAGCCGGGTGATTACCTGACGGATGCTGTATTGAATATGCTTTATCCCGGTTATCAAAACTCTTCTTATTATCATGATGAAACGGGGTTTGTTTGCGCTACCCCTTATGGAGATATTGCCGATTGCATCCTGAGCGACGCAGAAAGCTGGCTTTTGGCCCGTTATCCTGTATTAGTCGTTGCAGGAGAGCTTTTAGCAGGTGAAGAGATCCACGACAAGCTTGAGCGCTATGTTGCCGAAGGGGGGCATTTGATTATCACGGCAGGTAACCTGGTAAAGTTCACAGAAGGTCTGGGAGGCGTAAAAGCAGATCGTGAAAAGAAGCATTTCGAGGCCAACCAGGCTATTAATCTGGGGAAAGAGAAACTGACAGAAGAAGCGCCTTTTGATTTTTATTCACTCTCTTCTGCCGGAGACGTTGCCGTTCTGGCAACCGCTACGAATATTCCTCTGGCAATAAGAACGGTATATGGAAAGGGCCAGATGACCATTTTGGGCAGCGCTTTTGGGATTAGCAGCATGAATGCTATAGCAGCAGAGAATAAAATAAAAAGTGATGAAGACACGCCATTGCCGAAACCCTATCCAATCCTGAAACATGTCCAGACCATCCTGGATGCAGTTTTTAGTGCCCAGATGCTTTTTGATGTCGGCTATCGGCTTAGCCTGATCACCTGTTGTAAAGGGGAGGGCAGATATACACTTGGAATTGCCAATAATTCCTGGCAGGAACAGGAGCTTAAAATCACATCCCGCTGTGGGCATATTGAATCCATGGCGGAGTCGGTATTGGATCAATCGGAGAAGACAGCTATTGGCTATACACCCGAAGATGTCAATAAATTCCAGCTTGGCACAAGCGGAGAAAATACCATTGCAGGAGGAGATATCAGGATTTTCCTGTTGCAGGTACAGGAACAGGAAGTGGAAATAACCCCGCACCAGGTTCCGCCCTCCCGCCCGAAAAACCTTTTTTTGCCTTTGAGGAATATACGGCTGATCAAAGAAGAAATATTGAGGAGACCTACTTTCTTCGAACATTTCGACGGAGTGGTGATGGATTGGAAATATTTGTCGGACAGGGAAATAAGCTCGCTGAAACAGGAGGCGGGCTGGATTGGTCGTCAAAAGCTTTCTATTATTACAGATTTAACTTCAGGTGTGGACCTTTATCCTGCGCTTCGGCTCATTGATAACCTTCATGCAGATTATATAGCCAGCATGACGAAGATAGAAGATGTGATAGAGAAAATGGGAATATTGCAGTCAAAGGAATTAATGCTGCCCCTCCACCGATTCCCGGAGAATAACTTTACGCAGCAGCAGGCCTGGAAATCTTTTGAAGCAACATTTATCCGGTTATGTAAATACGCCGGCCAGCGGGGAATTAATTTGAACCTGCGTATGAGACCTGGGATCCCTCCCTATAGCTTTGAGGACGCAATAGGATTTATAGAAAGAGTTGGAGCACCCAATCTTCAATTGGCTCCATCCACCGCTTTCGAATTGGCAAAAAGCGCTGATGCTCAAAAAACCGCTGCACTTATTCAAGGCAAGGTGGGACTTTGGTTGGTAAGTGGTGTAGAAAAGGATATAGTAGGTAAATATTGGAATCAAAATCTGCCTGTATCATATTCTAAAAACAGGGATGAAATCTTAAAGATGATCAATACAAACCATGAAATCCCCATTGTATTGGATGGCATTTATAAAAATCATGATGAAGAGTATTTGGATGCCTGTGAGCTTGTCTCCTCATAAAATTGTGAATAATAAACATACAATAAATTTCAAAATGAGTATTTTATGAAGAGGAGGGATACTCGTTCGGATTTTCACATTTTAAGCAATAAAAAGGCATGCGGAAATTAAGATTATTGATCATATTGCTCTTGTTGAACCAGCTTCCCTTAAAGGCCCAGCGCATCAGCGATATGGGTGTGGCCCAACAACCTGATTCGGTCATGCAGTGGTTTAAGGATGCTAAATTCGGCCTGTTCATTCATTGGGGCGTGTATGCAGTGTATGGGCAGGGAGAATGGTATTTATATAATAAAGGGTTGCCCTATAAAAACTACATCAAAGCGGCTTATCCACAAAACGGAAATTATTTTGATGCGGATAAATATGACCCTGACAAATGGGTAAAGCTTGCACAGGATGCCGGCATGAAATACATGGTGCTCACTACCCGTCACCACGATGGCTTTGCTTTATTCAATAGCCATTTTCCCAACTCAATTACTTCCCAACAGACATTAGGCAGAGACCTGGTAGCTGAATATGTAAAAGCCTGCCGCAAAGCAGGCATGCGGATCGGATTTTATTATTCGGTACTAAGCTGGCGATTCCCAGGATATTTTGATGTGAATGGCACCGAAGCAAAACCGAATCATTTTGGGATCACCACGGCAGCCTGGCATAAGCAAAATGCCCTGCTGATGAAAGCAGAATTGTATGAACAGGTGAAAGAATTGATGACACAGTATGGGCAAATAGATGATATCTGGTGGGATGGAGGATGGCTGGGACTCCAAGGCAACGACAGGGATGCTGCCTATTTCTGGGAGTCGGGAAAATATCGTGATCCAAAGAATGAATGGGCCGGAAATTACGGGGTATTAGGAATTGATTCCACTGCCGGGGGCAGGTATCTCGGCATTATGGGCATGGTAAGAAAATATCAGCCCTATATTTTATCCAATGCGCGCAGCGGATGGATAGGAGATTACGCTAACGAGGAAGGCTATGCGGAAATAAAAGGGCCTATCCGGAAAGAATACTGGGAAAAATGTTTATCATTAGATAAAAACGGATGGGGTTATACGAAGAAGCAAAATGTACTTTCCCTAAGAGAAGTGATCACCTTTCTTGTAAATGTGGTGATAAGGAATGGGAACTTGTTATTGAACGTAGGGCCAGACCAGCATGGCATAATTCCACAGGATCAGGTAACGGTTTTGAAAGAGACAGGCAATTGGCTGCATAAGGCAGGAGAAAGTATTTATGGGGCTACTGCTGGCCCCTGGGATCCTGTTGACAGGCAGTATGGATTCACTTCCAGGGCCAATAAGGTATATGTTCACTTGCTGGAAGGGTATAAAGGAAATACTTTCATTTTACCGGCATTGAACGACCGCATAATCGCCTGTTATGATCTTTACACTAAAAAGAAATTATCTTACACCGTCAATACTGATAAAACGGTTACGATCAGAAATATTGATCGTAACTCAAACCAGTATGATACGATACTGGAAATTGTATTCAATCAAAATATGGAAACCAAAAATGAGGATAATAAGTAACCCCGGAATGGCCGGTCATAAAATAAAACTATTATTATTCACGCTTACCTCGTTTTTTGCAGTCACTGCTGCGAAGGGCCAGTCCCCATCCTGGTCAGTAGCTCCAAAACCCTGGCTTGCGGGTCTCGGTAATCACCGCGCCATCCTCCATATTAATAAGGCCGCAAATGCAATCATGTTGCAAATTACCTGGCGCCTGCATGACCAGGAACCTGATAAGAAAAGATTGCTGATCATTAATGCAAAGAACGGGGATACGGTACAAAATGTTTACCGGATATCAGTGAATGACGACCAATGTGATATCGTGTTTGGACCGGTTTCTCTACCGGGCGCTTACTATTTTTATTACCTCCCTTTTAAACCCGATCCTGATGCGGGTTATTACCAATATGGTTACCTGTCTCCCCGATCTCCGGAAAGGGAATGGGTGAAACAGAATAGGCTGGAAGATATAAATACCCTTTCAAAGCTTCCCCGTGCAGGATGTTATGAATTGCAGGCACGAACCGCCTTCGATTCTTTTTATCCAATGGAAGTCATTCCTACGGCGGATGAGAAGAAAAATCTTCTGTCAAAGCATAATGACGGTTATCTTCTTTTCCCGGAAAGTCGGAAATTTC
>JANWIY010000189.1 GCA_025449645.1 Chitinophagaceae bacterium
AAAGAAAGCGCGTTGCGGGCAAAATTCTCCTTAGTAAATAGCCACCCTAAACCAACAGCACCAAAATTATGGAACTGACTGTCTGGCCCGAACCTGCTGCTGCCATCTCTACGCGCAGTAAGATTCACTAAATATTTTTCCTGGTAATTATAATTCATTTTGCCGAAAAGGGCATTATATTTATAGACGTCAGCACTGACAAAATCAGGAAGAATCTGAACGGCTTCAATCATACTCTCAATTAATAGATCACTCGAAAAACCTGATGCAGAGATTGATTGGTTTTGGGAAGTGGTTTGTTCAATGGTTGTACCTACCAAAGCTTCCAGGGCCGATCCTCCAAATCTTCTTTTATACCTTAGTACCGGTTCGGCTATCCAGGAATCAGAACCATTGTTGGTAAAGGATGAACTACGAGTGAAATATTGACGAACAGCCGGATCAATGGCTGAAAGTGGACTTGTATTGATTTGATTTACATGGATACTGTTATATCCCAGGCTAACATCAAAAGCAAGAGAAGGTAAAAATTCGTACCCCAGGGATGCATTTGTAACTAAATTATCAGTTTTGGAAATAAATTTCTGCCGAGTATAGGCGAGCGGATTCTGGTAATTAGGCCAGGAGGAAAAGCCCGATGCATCGTGGGCCCAGTTGAGGCTTCCATCCGGATTAAAAAGAGGGGGCGCATCAGGGGGCAATGATAGTGCCACCCCGGTAGGGTCTGCTGCCTGTAAACGATTGTCATCAACCAAATAAGAGCCTGTTAAAGAAATCTTTCCTTTCCTATTGGCCGAGCTTCCCGAGAAATTAAAATGAACCGAACTTTTCTGATCTCCAAAATCACCTGAATAAACCGTGCTCTGTTTGCGATTATCACCTGAAATAAAGTATTGCATATTGGCACTACCCCCTGAAACAGATGCCTGTATATTTTGCCATTCGGCCGAGCCTCCTATGAGCAATTTCTGCCAGTCGGTATTCCGGGTAGTGTCCCATACGCCATTTATATCTTTATCAAAGGGGCCCGGCGCCGAGATCCCATCATTTAGCAGGGCCTCATGCCGCATTTGCAGATACTGGGTTGTATTCATTAAAGGAAGAAAACGGGTTATCTTGCTCCAGCCCCTTTCTACATTTAAATTCAGCTGCATAGCGCCGGCCATTCCTTTTTTTGTCGTAATCAATACCGCGCCATTGCCTGCGCGTGATCCATAGATGGCTGTGGCATCCGCATCTTTGAGCACGCTGATACTTTCTATATCCGATGGATTGATAAAACTAAGCGGACTTCCTGTAACCTGTCCGTCACTTGGATTAACCCCTGAGCCACCAAGTATTGAATTCTCTGTCCAACCCATCTGAGAAATATAAGGAACTCCATCTATAACGTACAAAGGATCGTTGCCATGAGCAATGCTATTCTCACCCCGGATTTTCACCGTTACCCCGGAACCTGGCAAACCATTGCTCTGGGTGATGAACATTCCCGGAACGCGTCCTTCCAAAGCCAGTAAAGGATTGTCGACGGGTTGTTTTTCAATATCAGCCGCCTTAACTACACTGATATTTCCCGTACTTAATCGTTGAGTGGTTGTCCCATACGCAATCACCTGTACTTCGTCCAGAGGGCTGGAGGAGCGTTTTAAAGTCAGCGTAAAAAGTGTACCTGATATGTCAACCCCGGACTTAAGTTCGGGGTTAGAAGCAACAGCAATCTGACGGGCTTCAAAACCTGTAAAAGAGATTAATATTATGGCATTGTCTTTTACGCCTGTTAAAGTGAAGTTGCCATTCGCATCAGTTGTAGTTCCTTTTCGTGTGCCCTTCACCGTTACCGAAGCTCCCACGAGCGGATTCTCCAGGCTGTCGGTTATGTGACCGTGAATGTTGATGGGAGGAGGGGGAGATGAAAAAGTAGCCGTGGACTGAAGGTCCACGGCTTGGGTGGGCTTCCGACTGATAACAATTGTATTTCCTTCAATCGAAAAGGTAAGCTCCTGTCCCTTCAGCGTTTCTTCTAATGCTTTTTCAATGGGAACATTTTTAAAATCAATAGTTACGGATTTTGAGCCCGCAATATCCTGTTTCTTGTAGAAGAACACAAAGCCGGTCTGCTTTTCAATAACTGAAAATACCTTTTCCAGTTTGACATTACTGGCACTATAGGTGACCTGTTGAGAAACACCATGAGCACTTACCTCCAAAAGGGTTACGGTTAGTAATAAAGTAGTCAATCTCATAGCGAGCCAAAGTTTTGGCGAGACAAAAGGACAGATGGCCTGTCTTTTATCGCGTAGCATAATTTGCATACTTTTGCAGTGTTTGGGTTTTACAATGATTACCTACTAACAGTTTTGGTTATTGGGTTAACCCAGATATTAGCCGGAGGTGGTCTAAACACTTCCGGTTTTCTTTTGGATAACCTTACGGCAAAATCACAATTCGTTTATCTTCTTCAATTTTAAAATGAACACCTGTTTTTTCAAGAATCTTTAATACCTGTGCAAGGCTAAGCCCTTGCCCTATTTTCCCGTTAAATTCTTCCTTGCTAATATTGCCTTCATATTTTACTTCTACATTATACCAACGGGAAAGCTGATGCATGACTGCTTTAATATCTGCGTCTTGAAAGGCAAAAAATCCGTTTTTCCACGCAATGACATTTTCTAAATTTACATTGCTGTTCAATCCAATACTACCGCCGACATTGGCAACCATTGTTTGTTGACCTGGTTTTACCAACTGCGTACTTCCATGTGCAAATACCTTAATTGATCCTTCAAATAAAGTAGTCATTATTGCCGGTTCATCGCCATAAGCATCGACGTTAAATGAAGTACCTATATCTTCAATCACCTGATCACCTACTTTTATTTTAAAAGGTTGTTTTGCATTATGAGCAACTTCCATATAAGCCTCACCTGTAATCTCGACTACTCTTTCTTTGCCTGGGAAACTCAACGGGTAACGGATTGAAGAAGCGGAATTCAGCCAGACTTTTGTCCCATCTGGAATGGTTAGCTGCCATCGGCGGCCACGATCGGTACTCACCGTATTATACAATAGTTCTGATGTATGCCCGGTATATTTTAGTGCTCCATTTACTTTTACTGCCTGTATCGATCCCTGAGTAGCTACTTTACCGTCTTGTGCGCTATCCAGTACAATTTTATTTCCATTGGAAAGGTGCAATATTGCTCCATTATGGCCCGGCTGAACATCACCTTTATATTTAATAGCTGCTATCGTTGGTTTTTCATTCGTCCGGTTAATAATAAAATAAGTTCCGCTGCATATCAAAACGACCACGGCGGCGGCGACCCAACCCCATTTGCGAATAAAATTCATCCGGTAAATTTGGACGGAGACAGGACGCTCTTCTCTTTTTGCAAGGATTTCAACAAAAATTCTCTCCCAGTCCACGTTTTCCCTCTTTTCAGCCGGAAATTCAGATAACAGTTTTTGAACATAGCTCTGAAATGCCCCGTCATCCTCACTCATCCCAAACCAGTCCAATAGTTCAGCCTTTTCCGACGGCGAGGCGGTCCCGGCCGTATAATTCTGCAATAAATAGAGGATTCTTTTGTTGGGGGATGCCATAAAAATAGCTTACTGCTTATCCGCAGATGAAGAATTTGTTAAATTGTACTACTTGAAACGAGTGTATTTTTCGGTTTTTATCAGATTCTGCAAAAAAAACTGAAAAAAATGAGGAGCAGCCCGAACTGTCTGGCTGTATTTTTTATAGTCTTCATGGCGTTGGCGAGGTGATTTTTGACGGTATTGGATGAAATCCCCATTTTTTGAGCCACTTCTTCCCGGCTCAAACCTTCCTCTTTGCTCAGTTTATAGACCATTGCCTGCTGGGGTGGCAAAATACTAATCGCTTTATCGAGGAGTTGATATTGATTTTCCCTTGAAAGTTCATTCTCATCGAATGGATGCTCTTTTTCAGGATCGCTTGAGAAGATCCGCATTTTTAAACGCTTTTCAAGCGCTTCTTTTCTAAATCTTTGTTTCAGACAATTGTAAAAAATACTGAACAGGTAAGCAGAAGGTTTTGTAACCCTGGCCAGCAGGATGCGGCTTCTCCAGATGGAGATAAAAACCTCCTGCAAAATTTCCTCTGCTATATACTCCGAGGAGGATAGTTTCAGCGCCACGCCATAAAACCGGTCCCTGTACAAATCATAGATGGACCTGAAAGCGCTTTCGTCCCCATTCGCAATCTGTTTTAGTAATAATAATTCGTTATCGTCGTCTTTTAAAGCCATCCTTAATATAAAGGTAACAACCTACCCAAAACCCTAAAGTATGGATTATATCTAAAATAAATATAAAAATCAGGTAGTCCGATTTTCAGGACAGGTTATCAACTGACTGAGATTATTCAGATTCCAAATTCCTGGAAGGCAATGTTTTTTTCCATTTGAAACTGCTCCCTTTGAAGCATTGCATTCAGGATCACGGCATTTCGATACGGACCCATACCCAGATCAGCCGAATTAAAACCATGGGAATGCAGATCGGCGTTTTGGACGAAAACTGAAGTGTTATCATCAATGGCATAGTTGCGGTTAACAGTGTATACACGTGTTTCTTTAAGGTGAATCAGTTCTTTAATCGGATCGAGAAAGTCGGGAATAAAGTTTTTATATCCGGTGGCCAGGATTACGGTAGCTGATTTTTGAATGAAGGATCGTCCGGTTTCCTTGTGATGAAATTCGAGGTTAAAGCCATTCTGAACTTTTTCAATATTTACCAGTTCACAGTTTGGGCGAATCTGAACCGCGGAGTTTGATCCGTCCAGTTGCTGCCTGTAGAGGGTTTCTGAAATATCGCGGATCAGATCCATGTTAACCGCTTTGTATAACTGGTCCTGGGTTCTTAATACCCTGCTTTTAACCTGGGCATCCAAACCAAAAAAATAATTGATATAATCAGGTGAGGTCATTTCCAGCGCAAAGCGCGAATAATCCATGGGGTAAATCCGGTCTGACCGGGTGAGCCAGTTCAGTCCATCTTTAAATTGGGCACGGGAGGATAACAAATCCTGAAATATTTCTGCTGCACTCTGGCCTGAGCCGATTATCGTAACTGATTCCTTTTTCAGTAACTCATTTTTGTGTGTCATGTATTCTGATGCATGGAACAAATCTTTGCAAGCTTTGGCTTTTGCGAAGTCGGGTATGTAAGGAACTGTACCCACGCCAAGGATTAAGTGCTTCGCAAAGAAAATTCTTTCTTTTCCGGAACTGGTTTCACGTGAAAGAATTTCATATACCTGCTGAGCGCTGTCGTATCCGATCCGCTCACACCGAAGGCCAAACTGAAGCGAATCTAATTTTGAGACTACCCACTGACAATACCGGTTATACTCGGAGCGGAGAGGGAAGTATTGTTCATTGATCGCAAATCGAAACATCCTCCCTGTTTGCTTCAGGAAGTTCATATATGTAAACTGATTGCAGGGGTCAGCAAGGGTTACTAGGTCAGCATAGAAAGGAACCTGCAGGCGGGCCCCTTCGATCATGAGTCCCGGGTGCCAGTCAAAGTGATTTGCCTGATCTATGAACAAACAATTTAGTCCTGGAATCGAACTGGAAAGCGCCGCAAGGCCAAGATTGAAAGGGCCTATACCGATTCCGATCAGGTCAAAAATTTTCATCGCATCAGGGTTTATTTCGGCTTTTTGAAAGCCAGTTTGAAAAGCAGCGAGAGGCTCAGCGTGATGAATGTCGTTGCAGCCATGGCCATCATGCTCATCAGCCATCCCAACTGACGGAACCCGAATACGGGCATCAGCCACATAATCAGGATCCATTGGATCAGATAAAGAGTTGTGATGTTTCTGCTGCAATAACTGAACAATTGGAAAATGGAATTGGACTTTACATTTTTGGCTATCCAGTTCCAGACAGAAAGAAAAATGAATACCGCAGCCACGTGAATACAGGTATCCAGCGGCCTGGTGCGATAAAAGAGGCTGAGCCCATGATCATGCATAAAGTACTTAACGGGAATAATTATGAAAAGTATGCCCGCTCCGATGAGCCAAAGGCTGTCAAATGCGATAAAAGGTTTTTCCTTTTTCAAAAATGATCCTAACCAAAGACCGAGTAATGGATAAGCAAGCCACGGAAAAACGGGGAAAAATATCTGAGGCGGTTGGCCCGTGAAAAGCTGCAGAAAGTAACTGATGAAGGGATTACAGGAACCCATATCATAAAACAAAGGCGAAATAAAACAAATTGTAATTGCCACAATCAGAGAAATTTTCACATATTTTTTTTGATTATAAAGAATTGCCGTGATCAGATATGCAATGGCGGCAAAATGCAGTATATCTCCTATCAAAACAAAATGAATGACCGGGTGACCCGAGGAATCAATATT
>JANWIY010000190.1 GCA_025449645.1 Chitinophagaceae bacterium
GCAGCTGCTACATGATAAGCCGGATACGGAAGTCATTATTCTGGATGATGCGTTTCAGCACCGGTATGTAAATGCCGGGTACAATATCCTGCTTACGGATGTGAACAATCTGTTTACGCGTGACTGGTTTCTTCCAACCGGCGACCTGCGCGACCAGAAAAAAAGCTGTCTCCGTGCGGATATTATCCTGGTCACGAAATGCCCTCAGGATCTTTCGCTCGCGGAAAAGCATCACCTGATCAGAGAAATCAATCCCGCAGACCATCAAAAGATTTTTTTTTCCTCCATTTCCTATGGTGACCCCTATCAGATTATTACAAAAGAAAAATATAAGCCGCAGCGAGACACCGAAGTACTGCTGGTGACCGGGATTGCAAATCCGGATCCTTTAAAAAAGCTGCTGGAGGAAAATTTTAAGGAATACGACGAGCTGGCTTTCGGGGATCATCACATTTTCACGATCGATGACCTCAGGTCCGTGCTGAAGAGGTTTCAGCGGATTGAATCTGAACGAAAAATTATTCTGACAACGGAAAAAGATTCTGTCAGGCTGTTCAAATTTGAACAGCAGTTACAGGAACTGCCGCTCTTTGTAATACCAATCCGCCCGATGATCCTATTTCATGAGGAAAAGGAATTTATGCACTTAATCACTACATTCATTCAGGATTTTCCTGATCAAGCTTAACTCTCCATGGGCCATAAACACACCGATAAAAAAAAGAAAAAATCATCTGTCCAGCTGTATAAAGGAACACTTGAAGTAACCCGCTCCGGAATGGGATTTGTTATTTCAAAGGCGTTCGGACAGGACGTACTGGTGAGGCCGAACGATTTCAACACAGCCATGCACGGCGATACCGTTTTGTTGAAGATCACAAGGGGAGGGGCAGTCAGCGGACGGGCCCAGGGAGAAGTGGAGGCGGTGATCGAAAGGAAGCAAACGGATTTTCCGGGCCATATCGAAATGGGTGATGGTTTTGCTTTTTTTATCGCGGAAATGGCACGTCCCATGCCTGATGTTTATGTATCCCTGGCTAAACTTAAAGGAGCGGAAGACAAAGACCGGGTAATTGTGCGGATCACCGATTGGGGAAAGAATAAAAAACCACAGGGGGCAGTGATCCAGGTATTGGATGAATCAGACGAGAACGACAGGGTGATGAAAGAAATCCTGATCGAGAACGGTTTTTCCATCGTATTTCCTGATGACGTGTTGCTGGCATCATCCCAACTTCCGGAACTCATTCCCCAGAAGGAAATAGACATCAGAAAGGATTTCAGAAGAACACTCACATTCACTATTGATCCCGCCGATGCCAGGGATTTTGATGACGCAATTTCATTCTCCGTTCTTAAAAACGGATTGTATGAAATTGGTGTTCATATAGCTGATGTCAGCCACTATGTTGAACCAGGGTCTGTGCTCGACCAGGAAGCCTACCAGCGTGCCACTTCAGTCTATCTGCCGGACCGGGTAAATCCGATGTTGCCGGAAAGGATCTCCAATGAGCTTTGTTCGCTGAGACCGGACGAAGATAAACTTACATTTTCTGCCTTGTTCTCAATCACGGCCAAAGCTGAGGTTAAGGATTACTGGCTTGGCAGAACCGTAATCCATTCGGACCATCGCTTTTCCTACGAGGACGTGCAGGAAATCATTGAAAAAAAACAGGGGAAATATGCAAAAGAGATCCTGGTGCTTAATGATCTTGCGCAGCGTTTTCGAAAACAGCGCATCAAAAAAGGAGCGATCAATTTCTCCTCTGTTGAAGTTCGTTTCAATCTTGATGCCAAAGGCAAGCCTGTGGGAATCATGGTGAAGGAGAGCAAGGCTTCCCATCAGCTTATCGAGGAATTCATGCTGCTGGCCAATCGCACAGTGGCCACGCATGTCTCCAAAATCAAGCTCAAAAAGAAACCAGTCCCTTTTCCCTTTCGCGTACACGATACGCCGGACAAAGAAAAACTCCTTCCATTTATTGAGTTTGCCAAAAAATACGGACATCATTTCGATACGAAATCGCCGGAAGGCATTGCAGCCTCTTTTAATCTCATGCTGGAGGATGTCAGGGGTAAGCCGGAGCAGCACGTACTTGAGCAGCTGGGCATCCGCACAATGGCCAAGGCAATTTATGCTACGGAGAATATAGGGCATTACGGACTTGGGTTTACCAATTATTGTCATTTTACTTCTCCGATCCGTCGCTATCCTGATGTGCTGACCCATCGTATCCTGCAGGAATTGCTGAATGAAGAAATCCGGGTGCATAAAAAACTGGGTGAACAGTGCAAGCACTGCAGTGAAAGGGAAAGAGCGGCCATGGATGGTGAGCGCGCTGCCAACAAGTATAAACAGGTTGAGTACATGAAGGATTTTGTTGGTGATGAATTCGAGGGCGTGATCAGTGGAGTTGCCGCATTCGGTTTCTGGGTCGAGACCGTTGAACAGAAATGCGAAGGACTCGTTAGTATCAATAGCCTCATGGAATACGACGATTTCCGGCTTATAGAAGGTGACTATGCGCTTGTCGGGCGCCGCAGCGGCCGCCGATTTCGAATGGGTGATAAAGTGAGGATAAAAATCGTTTCAGCGAACCTGGCCAAACGCCAGCTGGATTACGAATGGGTACTTACTCCAACTTTATCTTCCAAATCCTAATTTTTATCAGGGGCAGGCATGAAAACATTCCAGGAATTATCACAGCTTTTTTTGACCCATTTTAATATCAGGCACTTCCCTGATCAGCCTCCCGGCCTCTACGATGCCGCAGCTTACATGCTGGGTATTGGAGGAAAAAGGCTGAGACCTGTACTAAGCCTGATGGGGAATGAATTGTTTTCGGAAATTCAACCTGACGCATGGAAAATTGCCTCAGCCATTGAGCTGTTTCACAATTTCACACTGATCCATGACGATATCATGGACAAGGCCCCGATGCGCCGGGGCCGTGCAACCGTACATGTAAAATATAATGAATCTTCCGCTCTGCTGGCAGGTGATGTGATGCTATTGCAGGCCTATGAATATCTCAATGGCACGGATGCCCGGATCGTCCGAACCCTCATACATTTATTGAACCAAACCGGCAAACAGGTTTGCGAGGGACAGCAACTGGATTTGGATTTTGAAAAATCTGAATCTGTGACTTCGGCTGATTACCTGCATATGATCGAATTGAAAACTGCGGTACTCCTTGCGGTAAGCCTTCAGATGGGTTCGATTGTTGCAGGCGCAAGCGAGGCAGAGCAGCAGCATTTGTATGCGTTCGGAAAAAATCTTGGTCTTGCCTTTCAGGTACAGGACGACTGGCTGGATGCGTTCGGGGATCCGGAAAAATTCGGCAAGCAGTCCGGTGGTGACATTATTCAGAATAAAAAAACATTTCTTCTCGTCAAGGCGCTGGAGGCCGCGAACGCTGATCAGAAGAAGGAAATACTTCAGCTGCTGGATCAAACCAGTCCGGATAAAGTGCAGAAAATGCTCGATCTCTTCGCGGCCTGTGGCGTTGACGAAGCAGCGAAGAAAGCGCAGGAACAGTACCTGGAACTCGCATCTGCCCACCTTGATGCCGTCAATGTTTCACCAGAAAGAAAAATTCCACTGCGAGATTTAGGAGCCTATTTAATGCAACGCAAATTCTAACCCCGTATTTCCAGCGCGCTAAACACGGTAGGTAACACCCTCCACAGCCAGTTCAGTATTGGGAAAAATAAGTTGGGCCTCCCGTTCAAAATCATCCAGTTTTTCATACTTGGAACTGAAATGTCCGATCAGCAGCTTGTGAACGCCCGCTTGCCGCGCAATATCCGCTGCCTGAACAGTAGTGCAATGGAATCTCTTCACGGCTCTTTCTTCCAGGTCCCGCAGATATGTGGTTTCATGATACAAAAGATCCACATCTTTAACTTTTGAGGCAATTTCCATATTGTAAGCGGTATCTGCCGAATAGGCATAAGACTTAGGTTTTGGCGCTTCCTCGGTGACCCAGGCGTTTTCAATCACAGCGCCGCTGCGGGTGTGGTAATCTTCACCCCATTTCAACCGGTCGAAAAAAGAAGCAGGAATTTCAAATTCGTGCGCTTTGACGGGGTTCAGCTTCCTGAGGGGTTTGATCTGCCTGAATATAAAGCCCCAGCATTCTATCCGATGAAACACCCTGAAGCAACTCACTTCGAAACGGGTATTCTTCACAACCAGACCTTCCTGCTGAAGGGCGTGGAATTTGAGGCTGAACGGAAGCTGGGTATCCGCAACTTTCAACTGCATATCAAAAATTTCCTTCAGGGGAGCAGGAGCATAAAGGTTCAGATCCTGGTTACGACCCAGCAATCCCATGCTGGTAATCAGTCCGATCAGTCCGAAATAGTGATCACCATGGAGGTGGGATATGAAAATGTGGTTGATCCGGCTCCTCCGGATCTTGTATTTACTCATTTGCATCTGGGTTCCTTCACCACAATCCACCAGGAAAAGCTGGTCATCCATCGTAATCACCTGCGATGTCGGATGCCGGTCAAAAGCAGGGATTGCAGAATTGTTACCAAGAATAGTTACCGCCAGCACAAACAGATTTTAAGGTATAATCAGGCAAATAGCCTCCGGACGGAAGCGTCGCCCGGCAGGAAAAATAATACAAATAGTAATAGGAACGGGATTCGATCGTTTCCATTGTATCCGGCAGAGTTGAACGAATAAATGTTAATCCGTCATTTCTCTTTCCATTTCTTCCAGATGAACCAGATCCGAGGCCTCACTGAGGGATGGCGCGATCAGGACTGCGCCGAATTGTTCAACCTGATCAAGAATTTTTTTTACGGCCGGCTGTGGTTCACATAGTACAAAGGAAGCCCGGTTATCATAAAAGCAGTTCCTGATATCAAGAAGTTCTTTGGCAGCAGCAGAATCAATCATTTGAATGTCTTTCATTATGACGACCAGGTTTTTCACGTCTTTTTGCAAGAAGATCCTGAGTTGATCCTGCAGTTCTTCTGTCATATTAGCAGCAAGTTCAGCTTCCTGGATGGTAATGGCATGGAATATCCGGTTGGTACTAATTTTGACATTCATAAAGACCAGACCTTGTTAACAGACGTTGATAACCAATGGAAAACAGGAATCAAAAATATTCGTTATTATTGTATTAAGCACAATTAGATAAAAATGGATAATAATTTTTCGGCCCAGGTTAAAGAGATTATATCGTTCAGCAGGGAGGAAGCCTTAAGGTTGGGAAACGACTTTATCGGTACAGAGCATCTGCTTCTGGGACTGATCAGGGAAGGCGACAATACGGCCGTACGGATTTTGAAAAGCTTTAATGTGGATCTTTATGAACTCCGCAAGGAAGTGGAACTTGCAGTAAAAGATAAAACAGGTAAGAATATTGCTAACATCAACAGCCTGCCACTGACCAAACAGGCAGAAAAAGTGATCCGTGTTACTGTTCTTGAAGCGAAAGCGCTTAAAAGCCCTACCGTTGAAACAGAACATCTCATGTTGTCCATTCTCAAGAATAAGGAAAACATCGCAACTCAGATTTTAAATCAATTTGACGTGGATTACGATTTATTCAGAAATGAACTGGGTGTTGTTAAAAGTAATGATACCCGCAGCGAGTATGCTGAAGAGAATGATGATGATTTTGATGACGAAAAAAAGTATGCCCAGCAAAAGGCGCGCCCGGCCGGCAATGCAAAAAGTAAAACACCGGTGCTGGATAATTTCGGGCGGGATATCACCCGGCTTGCGGAAATGAATTCCCTGGACCCAATCATTGGAAGGGAGGAAGAAATTGAACGTGTGTCCCAGATCCTGTCCAGGCGCAAGAAAAACAACCCGATCCTGATTGGAGAACCCGGCGTTGGTAAAACGGCTATCGTGGAAGGACTCGCATTGCGCATTGTACAGCGAAAGGTTTCCCGCGTGTTGTTCGACAAGCGGGTAATCTCACTTGATCTGGCTGCGCTGGTAGCAGGAACCAAGTATCGCGGACAATTCGAAGAACGCATGAAAGCGATCATGAACGAATTGGAAAAAAACCGCGATGTTATTCTATTCATTGACGAAATTCATACCATTGTCGGAGCAGGAGGCGCTTCCGGTTCCCTGGACGCTTCCAATATTTTCAAACCCGCGCTGGCAAGGGGTGAACTGCAATGCATAGGTGCTTCTACACTGGATGAATACAGAATGTATATTGAAAAAGACGGAGCACTCGACCGTCGGTTTCAGAAAGTGATGATTGATCCGCCAAGCGTGGATGAAACCATCATGATCCTGGTTAATATTAAGTCCAAATACGAAGACTATCACAATGTCACTTATTCTGAAGAAGCCATTGAAGCTTGTGTTAAATTGAGCGACCGGTATATGACCGACCGCTTGCTTCCAGACAAGGCCATTGACGTTTTGGATGAAGTAGGTGCAAGAGTGCATTTGAAAAATATTAATGTTCCGCAGAATATTGTCGAATTCGAAAAGAAAATTGAAGACGTCAAGAATGAAAAGAATAAGGTGGTGAAAAGCCAGAAATTCGAAGAGGCCGCTTCATTGCGCGACGCGGAAAAGCGCCTTCAGGAAGAACTCGAAAAAGCAAAGGCGGAATGGGAAGAAGAAAGCAAGCACAAGCGATACCCGATCGATGAGGACAATATTGCAGAAGTGGTGAGCATGATGACGGGCATTCCTGTGAAAAGAATGGTTCAGGCGGAAAGCGAAAAGCTGAAAAATATGTCCGTTGATATGGCGGATATGGTTGTAGGTCAAACCGAAGCCATTCAAAAAGTGGTGAAAGCAATCCAGCGCAACCGGGTAGGACTGAAAGATCCCAAGAAGCCAGTGGGCACCTTTATTTTTCTTGGCCCTACCGGCGTCGGGAAAACTGAACTTGCCAGGGCGCTTGCACGTTACTTGTTTGATTCTGAAGATTCATTGGTCCGGATAGACATGAGCGAATCCATGGAAAAATTTACTGTGAGCCGGCTCATTGGGGCACCTCCGGGATATGTCGGGTATGAGGAAGGAGGACAGCTTACAGAAAAAGTGAGAAGAAAACCTTATTCTGTCATCCTGCTGGATGAAATTGAAAAAGCGCACCCGGACATTTATAATATTTTGCTGCAGGTGCTGGATGATGGTCAGCTTACTGATGGTCTGGGAAGAAAAGTTGATTTTAAGAATACCCTAATCATCATGACCTCCAATATCGGGGCGAGGCAGTTGAAGGATTTTGGTGACGGTGTTGGTTTCGCTACTTCGGCGAGAACGGCCAATGTGGATGAAAACAATAAGGCCGTAATTGAAAAAGCATTGAAACGCACTTTCAGTCCGGAGTTTCTCAACAGGGTGGATGATATTGTCATTTTTAATTCACTGAGCAGGGACCATATTTTTAGTATCATTGACATCCTGATGAAAGGTGTCATGAAAAGGCTGGTACAGCTTGGTTTCTCGCTCGAACTTACAGCTGATGCCAAGAGTTTCCTTGCAGACAAGGGTTATGATCAGCAGTTTGGTGCCAGACCCCTTCACCGTGCCATTCAGAAATACCTGGAAGACCCGCTGGCTGAAGAGATACTTAACATGAGCATTAAGAACGGAGATATTATGATCGCCGATCTGGATAAGGAGTTGGGTAAGATCAGATTTACATTGAAGGAAAAAGAAAAAGAAGCTTCCGAAGTTTAGGAAGGCCTATACATTAAATCATTGCCACGGTGCGCGGAAAATTTCTGCGTTTCGTGGCAATTCTTTTATTTGCAGGAGGGATTGGCGATTATGACCCAAAAAAAAATAATCATAACGATCGACGGATGGTCTTCCTGCGGAAAGAGCACGCTTGCCAAAGAGCTGGCGAAGAAATTGCGATACCGGCATGTTGACAGCGGAGCGATGTATCGCGCCATTACCCTGTATTTCTTACGTAACCATGTTGACTGGACGAATCCCGCCGCGGTTTCAAGTGCGCTTGAAGAAATCGTGATTGAATTCATATTGAATGCGAATACCGGTGAAAGTGTCACCTGGCTTAACGGAGAAAATGTGGAGTATCTTATCCGCGACCTGATTATTGCAGAAAAGGTCAGTGATGTAGCGGCCATTGCCGCTGTGAGAACATTTGCTGTCAAGCAACAGCAGCAACTGGGTCTGGTTAAAGGAATTATCATGGATGGAAGAGATATCGGAACGGTGGTATTTCCCGAAGCGGAGCTGAAAATATTCATGACAGCGGATATTGCAGTGCGCGTGGAGCGAAGATTTAAAGAGTTATTCGAGAAAAACCCTAATATCAGCATTGAGGAAGTTAAAACCAATCTCGAATTGCGGGATTATATTGACTCCCACAGAGCCATAAGTCCATTGAGAAAAGC